>JAIRUO010000238.1 GCA_031254385.1 Treponema sp.
CTTTTTCCAGAAATATGCAAATACCATTATTGGCTTATCAATTAGCTTTAACCCTGATAAAAGACCTGAACCTGTCAAATTTTTCATACGCTGTACCTTGCAGACCATAGGACAGATGAAAGGCCGCGAAAATGTGGGGCTTTTTGTGCTGGAAATAAAGACCTGCCCCGAACAAATGGTTATGATGATGGGCGGTTTTATGGAGGCCCAGGAACGGATTAAGCTCCAATACGATGATTATAGCAATAACACCATACGCATGACCCCAGACGTCGCAAAAATAATGGGGTATAATCTGTATGCCACTATTGCAACACCGACCTCGGAGCCCAGGCGCATCCAGATATTTGCCATTTCAAGTAAAACTGTAGAGCATCTGGAAGCCGCAGGCGCCCCAATACGTGCATTTGGGACTACTGTCTCTTACCAATTCTTCTTTAAGAAATACAGGGTCTTTACGACCGGAACCATAGTCGAGACAGAAACCCTCCCCCAGGGCATGATCAGGACTAAGTCCCAGCTTCCCATGAACCCTGAATTGATAGAAATAATCAATGACTATTGGTACACAAGCAAGGCTAAACCTAAGCCTGCCTCCGTCTAATACGATTATAGAGGATTATTATGGCTTATATTGAACCCCGGGTTCTTAAGGGCTTTCGGGACTTTCTCCCTCATGCTGAAATAGCCAGGCGCGACCTAATAGAGGCTATTGAGCTTTCTTTTCGTTCTTACGGCTTTGTTCCCATTGATACTCCGGTTCTTGAGTATGCGGAAATACTTTTGGGCAAGGGCGGCGGCGAGACAGAAAAGCAAATTTACCGCTTCCAGGATAACGGCGGCAGGGACGTAGCCCTCCGTTTTGATCTGACTGTCCCCTTTGCCCGTTTTATGGCCGAACACCGCCAGGAGCTTCCCCTCCCCTTCAAGCGCTACCACATTGCAAAAGCCTGGCGCGGCGAAAACACCCAGCGCGGCCGCTACCGCGAGTTCATCCAGTGCGATTTTGACATTGTAGGCAGCGCCAGCCCTGCCGCAGATTTTGAAATACTCTTGATTCTGCGAAACACCTTAAGGCAACTGCAAATCGGGGAAGTAACCATACGCTTTAACCACCGGGGACTATTTAACCGCTTCCTTGGCCGCCTGCAAGTTTTGGACAAATCCGTTGACATACTGCGCATTGTTGACAAGCTGTCCAAAATTGGCAGAGACGAAACACTTAGCCAGTTGTCTGAACAAATCGGGGACAAAGCCAAAGAGGTTCTTGACTATATCGAAGTCCAGGGGACTTTTGACGAAAAACTCCGGTTCATGACCAAAGCCGCGACCGGCGCCGCCGCCGTAGGCGGCGATGGAACTGAAAGCCCAGATTGCCCAGAATCTGAATGTCTTGCCCTGATCCGGCAATTCATGGTTGACACGGGAACCGAAAATTCCTTTGTACTTGATCCTTCAATTACCCGCGGCCTTGATTACTATACAGGCGTGGTTTTTGAAACCTTTCTGAACGATTTGCCCGAAATCGGCTCCATCGGTTCTGGCGGGCGTTATGACAATCTTGTGGCCCTTTACACCAAGCCCAATTCCGACTCGCCTCTCTGCGGGGTGGGATCGTCCATAGGCATAGACAGGCTAATCGCGGCTTTGGAAGCTCTGGGAAAACTCAAAACTAAGCCCTCTTATGCCCAAATAGGCATAGCCTGCCTGCGCCAAGCCGATTCAGGCCGCTGCCAGTCCCTGGCGGAAAAGCTGCGCAAAGAAGGCATACCCTGCGACGTTTTCCTTGACGAGGCAAAACTTCCCAAACAGTACATGCTAGGTGAAAAGAAGGGCCTTAAATGGCTGATCTTGCCTGACGAAGGAGTTTCTGGCTTACTGACGCTGAGGAACCTTGAGACTAGGGAAAACCGGGAAGAGGTGAAGGTGGAAGAGGTAGTGGGCATTTTAACCACGGATTAACACGGATTGGAGGGCTAAAATTCTTCGTGCTGCGTGTTCATGTATCAATCCTTTGAAGTAGAGTGTATTAGAAATGGTTGGGCAAGTGTTTAAAACAGCAATTTCCAATGAAACCAAAAAAGTGTACGTTTATACTATTATTTTTATAAGGAAATAGTATTTTTGAACAGTTTTTATTTATATGAATTGGTTGGAAAAAATCTATAATCCTCCGTGTACTCCGTGATAAAACTATATTCTTTCTCCGCGCCTCTGCGTGAAATATTTTTAGATGCTTTTAAACTTAGAATTAATACCCTCACCACGTCTCCATTGCCTTCTTAAAAGCCGCCTCTGAGGCTTTGATTACCTTCTCGTCAACGCAGTAGGCAAAGCGCAGCCAGCCGGGTTTGCCAAAGCCCCTGCCCGGCACGCCCAGGATAAGGTGCTTTTTAAGATGCTCGACAAAGGCAGGATCTTCGCCATCGGCGATGGCGTCTCCGGCGGCATTGCCTGACGGTGTCTGGCGGCTTTCTGGGACTTTGCAGAATAGGTAAAACGCGCCCTCTGGTTTCGCGAAGCTGATGCCCACTTCGTCAAGAATTTTGGTGAAGGCAGAGCGCCGCCGGGCATAGATGTCAACGTCAACCTTGGCAAAAATAAGTTCAGCGACAATGCGCTGCATCAAGGCTGGCGCGTTTACAAAACCCAGAATACGGGTGGCATAAGTAAAAGCGCCTAACAGGTTTTCTTTATCGGCTATTTGAGGGCTAACGGCAATATAGCCTATTCGTTCTCCGGGTAGGGATAGGCTTTTTGAATATGAGCTAACTACAATGGATTCGCTGTAAGCAGAGAGTATAGGGGGAACTTTAGCATTGTCATATGCCAATTCTCTGTAAGGCTCGTCAGAGACAAGGTAAGGCATGCGACCGCTTTTTTTCCCGTGTTCTTCCAGAAGGGCCGCTAGTTGGGAAATGGTATCAGCCGGATATATGCGGCCAGTAGGGTTATGCGGCGAATTAATAAGAACCGCTGCCGTTTTGGGTGAAAGTTTTTCCTTGATGGATTCAAGGTCAAGGCAAAAATCCGGCTTGGTGGCGGCTTCTACAATGCGACAGCCGTGGTTTGCAGTATAGGGCCGGTACTCCATAAAATAAGGGCTGGGAACCACTACCTCGTCCCCCGGATTCAGGATGGATTTTAAGACCACATTAAGCCCGCCCGCCGCTCCGCAGCACATAACAATATGAGAGCCGTCAATGTCTACGCCCTGTTCTTTCGAGGCTTTTTGCGCCAGAGCCTCCCTGACTTCCGCGAAACCAGCGTTGGGCATATAGCCGTGGGAGCCTTTTTTGTCTTCCTTCGCCAGCTTTAGGAATACCCGGTGAAAAGCCGGAGGCGGCTCAAGATCGGGGTTTCCCAATGAAAAGTCAAAAACCTTGTCATTCCCGTATTGCTTTTTTAAGAGCTTTCCTTCCTCGAACATTTTGCGAATCATGGACTGACCACTTAGGGCTTCTTTTACGGCATTTGCAACTGGCATAAATCCTCCGCTCTTCAATATATACAAAAATCATGCTAGGGTAAACTATGAACAACGAAACAAATTCTGTCCCTTCCCTTGCGGACTGCCTAAAACAGGCAGACGAAACCAAAGAACTAATTCTTAAAAAAAATGCACTAGAAGAAATTCCTAAACTGCTGGATACCTTTTTTTCTCCAACAGACGCGGTCTGCCTTATTTCTGATGAAAATACATACAAAGCCGCAGGAAGCAAGGTAAAAGATATCCTCGAAAAGGCTGGAAAAAAAATTGTTGGTTCTCATATATTTCTCGGCGAGCCAAGACTTCACGCTGAATACAGCCAGGTCAGTTTATTAAAGGAATGGATAAGAGCCCTTGCGGAAAAAAGCGGGGAGAACCGTTACCCTGTTCCTATATCAATCGGGGCCGGAACCATAAACGACCTTGTAAAGTGCTGTTCCGGAGAATTGAGCCTTGTCTACCTTTCTGTTCCGACTGCCGCATCGGTAGATGGTTTTACACCTAACGGCGCGGCTTTGCTCATGGACGGGTTCAAGCAGACCGTCTCCTGTTCTGCCCCAAAGGTCGTGGTAGCGGATATTGACGTTATTGCAAATGCACCGACTTACCTTGCGTCATCGGGTTTTGGGGATCTTGCCAGCAAGATAATTGCCGGCACAGACTGGATCATCGCGGAGAAGGCCGGAACAGCAGGGGCACTGGAGGCTCCGGCAGTTGACAAAATCGCCTGGGCCATGACTCAGAACGGCCTAATGGACGCACTAAAAAATTCGGTAAACGCTGTTAGAGGCGATGCTGATTCTATACAAACGCTATTCCAGTCTTTGGCAATTACCGGCTTTGCGATGCAGTATTACAAAAACGCAAGACCCGTTTCTGGATCAGAACACCTTTTTAGCCATGTCTGGGAAATGGAAGACCTTTCAGTCAACGGGGTTCCAGTTACACACGGGCACAAAGTTACCATCGGAACTCTGGCAGCTACTGCCTTTACGGAAATATTTTTTACCTCTTCTGATGGGCCTCCGTCTGCGCCCAAAGAATACCAGCGTCCCACTGAGGCTGAAAGAAAGGCCGAAACCGCTACCGCGTTCAAAGAAAACCGCGCCTGCGATAGAATCGTCGAGACCGCTTTAGAAAAATTAATGGATAAAAAAACCGTAGAAGCCATCAATCAAATTTTCCACGATTCATGGAAAGAAATCCGTGATAAAGTTCTGGAACGGCTCATGCCCTACGCTGAACTAAAGGAACTCCTTGGTCGTGCTGGCTGCCCCTTGATACCTGAAACTATCGGTTTAACCCGAAACGAAGTCATTACCACTGCACGCAAAGCTCAAATGATGCGCAACAAATACACCATTCTGGACATCGCCTGGGACCTGGGTGTCTTTGAAAGCGTTCTTGCAAAACTTGAAGCCTCCGAACATTACCTGAGATAGTATACGTTTACCTTTATTTTAACCACGGATTATACGGATGAAGACGGATTTACACGGATAAGAGAATAAAAAATAAATGTTCATCCGTGTAATCCGTAAAAATCCGCGTAATCCGTGGTTTCTTCTTTTTAAGGTGCCTATACCAAAGTCCTTGCTATGCGTACTATGTCGGCGAATACGCCGCCGGCGGTTACCTGGGCTCCGGCGCCTGGGCCTTTGATGACCATGGGCAGGCTGGAATAGCGGTCGCTGGTGATCACTACTATGTTGTCAGCGTCAATGAGTGAGCGGAAGGGGCTGCCAGGTTCTTCTTCCCTTAATGAAAGCTTGGCAGCGCCTTCTTCGATGACAGCAACATAACGCAGGGCCTTTCCTTCTTTGGCGGCATTTGAACGCCGTTTCTCAAAGGCGTTATCTGATTTTTCCAGTTCTTTGAAAAAGGCTTCCACTCCCTCAGCCTTAAAACAGGCATCGGGCAGGATGGATTCTATGTCCACGGCAGAAAACTCAAGTGAGAGGCCACATTCCCTTGCTAATATTAAGGCTTTTCTGGCTGCATCCATTGCATTTAGGTCGTCTCTTGGGTCCGGTTCCGTATAGCCTTTGGCTTTGGCTTCACGAACCAATGCGGAGAAGGATTTTGATCCGTCATAATTATTAAAGATATAGCTTAGGGTTCCTGATAGTACGGCCTCTATGCGGCGCACCTTGTCTCCAGATAAAAAGAGATCGCGTAACGTGGAGATTACCGGAAGACCCGCGCATACGGTTGTCTCGTAAAGATAGGGTATGCCTCGGTTTCTGGAAAAGCCCTTGAGCGTTCTGTAATAACCAAGTGAACCGGCATTGGCCCTTTTGTTTGGCGTAACAATAGGAATGGACGACTGTAGTATATCCGCGTACCAGCCCGCCACTTCTTCGCTGGCCGTGCAGTCGCAGAAGCAGCTATTGGGCAGATTCATGGCCTTCATTGACGCGACAAAAGACGCAAGATCAAGAGGGCTTGGTTTTTCGGCAGAAGCATTTTCTTCTTTCAGAAATGATCTTGCTTTCCCGGGGTCTATACCCGAAGACCGGAAAATCATGCGTTTGGAATCCGCAATGCCGACAAGGTTAATCTTTATCTTGAATTCTTCCGCAAGGATTTCCCTGTACTGTGCAATCTGATCGAGCAGGGTTCCTCCTATTAATCCCGTTCCCAAAAGGAAAAGGTTCACGGAACGGACACCGGCAAGGAAGAAGGCCTCGTGTATGGCGTTAAGGGCTTTGCCTTCATCTTGTTTTGACACCACCGCAGAAATATTTATCTCTGAAGAACCCTGGGCGATCGCCGTAACGCTGATGCCGTTCCTGCCAAGTGCATGAAACACCTTGCCGGAAATGCCCGGCGTTTTTTTCATCCTTGCGCCGACAACTGCGATGATTGACAGATCCGTTTCTATTACAGGCACATCTATGGATTTTTCGGATATTTCCTTTTGAAACTCCAGTTCCAAAGCTTCTTTCGCGGCGGGAGCGTCCGAAGGAAGAACGGCAAGGCAAATAGAATACTCGCTGGAGCTTTGGCTTATAAGGATTATGTTGACATTACGCCGTGCGAGCGCGCTAAACAGCCGTGCCGAAAACACGATATCGCCTACCAGACCGGAACCCTGCAAACTGACCAGGGCAATGCCGCTCATCGAGCTAATGCCCCGTATGGGGAATGCGTCCTCTTCACCTTCCATAATAACAGCAGTTCCCGGGCAAGACGGATTAAAGGTATTCTTTATCCTGATAGGAATGCGTTTCTCAAGGGCCGGCCTGATGCTTGGAGGATAAATAACCTTTGCCCCAAAATGCGACAGTTCCATCGCTTCCGCATAGGAAATGCTCTTTATCCTAAAGGCGTTCAATACCTGCCGGGGATCCGCAGTAAGTATGCCGTCAACATCGCTCCATATTTCCAGTTCTTCCGCGTCCAGCGCAACCGCAAAAATCGCAGAACTCAGGTCCGACCCTCCCCTTCCAAGGGTTGTTACGGAATTGTCAGGGGCTGTTCCTATAAAACCGGTTGCGATCTGTATGGGCTTTCCGGCTCTATTATCCATATATAACGAATTGAAAAACGAGCGTATTCTGGGATAAGTTTCATCCGGCTGGAATACCGCTTTGCCAAAATTATTGTCGGTCCTGACGAGGGGCCGGGTATCAAGAAAGGCCGAAGGAATCCCACGACTTGTAAAAATGACAGCCAAAAGAGCGGCAGAAAGCCGTTCGCCAAAACTCATCAATATATCCAGAGTGCGGAAAGACAATTCACGAATTACAGAAACACCGTCTAGGATACGGACAAGCTCGTCCATCCTGGCATTCAAGATTTCTGCGGCCTTTTCCAGATTTTCGCCGGACAAAAACTTTTCCGCTATATCCAGATGCCTTTTTTTTATGCTTGCGGCCGTCTCAAGATAACGGTCGTCGCCGGATGCCGCCATACGGCTTATTTGAATAAGCGAATCTGTAACTCCGGAAAAAGCAGAAACCACAACAACCCCGGTTCTTTCCCGGTGTTCGCCGTCTTTGAGTATGGAGATGATCTTTTCAATCCCTTCTGCAGAACCTACTGAAGTTCCGCCAAATTTGAGTACAAGCATAGTAGTATTATAGGGAGTTAGGGGGTTAGGGAATAGGGGGTACAAAATCTGCATCCTTGCAGATTTTGTACCTTCGACGAATGCTGCGCATTCGTCAGCTAAAGTGCAATCCCTGCGGGATTGCTTTGGAAACAGCGGCATCCATGCCGCAGGGGTTAGAGTCGTGCAAAGGTGCTACTTAGCCGGCGGATTTTTTCGGCGAGTTCAAGGGTGGCAGCACCGGGCAGCATACGCCAGCGCCAGTTTCTGCCTCCAAGGGTTGAAGGCGTGTTCATCCGTGCGCGGTCGTCTAAGCCAAGGTAGTCTTGCATTGGAATGATGACCGTATTAGCGATGCTGGCAAGGGCGCAGCGTATAAAAGACCAGTTGCCTTCTTTTCTGTTTTTTATGCCGAAATAATCCATGGCGAGTCTTACATCTTCTACAGGCGCTGCTTTGAACCAGCCAAGCGAGGTGGAATTGTCATGGGTGCCGGTATAGACCACGCAATTCTGAACGTAAGTGTGCGGCATATAGTCGCTTTCTTCGCGAGAGTCAAACGCAAACTGGAGAACCTTCATTCCTGGATAGCCTGATGCGTGTAACAGGGCATTTACTTCGGGCGTGAGGTAGCCAAGATCTTCGGCGATGATTGCTGCGCCGGGCAATTCCCAGTTAATCGCTTCGATAAACGCAAGTCCCGGCCCTTTTACCCATTTACCGCCAGAGGCGTCAGGGGCGTGGGCATCTATCGAAAAATAACTTTCAAAGCCACGAAAGTGATCGATGCGTACAACATCATATAACTTGAAGCTGAAACGCAACCGGTCTATCCACCATGCAAAACCAGTTTCAGCAATAAGATCCCAGCGGTACAGTGGGTTTCCCCAGAGCTGGCCGCCTAATGCAAAAGAGTCGGGAGGGCATCCGGCTACTCGCAAGGGCCTGCGATTTTTGTCCAGGAGGAATAATTCGCTGTTTGCCCAGGTATCGGCACTGTCTGCTGCAACGTAAATCGGTATATCGCCGATAATGGCAATACCAAGACTTTTCGCGTAATCTCTGATTCCCTGCCACTGGGTATAAGCCAAAAACTGTGCAAAGGAATAGTAGCATATTTCCGTGTCAAGCTCTTCTTTAATTTTTTGCAGGGAGCTTTTATTGCCCATCCTGAATTCTTTATCCCATTCAAGCCAGCAGCAGCCTAGGTGTCCTTTTTTGAGCGCCATAAAAAGACTGTAGTCTTCAAGCCAGAAGCTGTTCTGTTCGCAGAAAGAATCGAAAGCAACGCATTTGGCTGTGTCAGCCATAAAGTGTAAGAAGGCAATACGAAGCAGCAACTCACGGCGACGGTACAGAATGCCATAATACGTGGCATCGGCCTTTTTACCCCAGTGTACTGCGTTCACTTCTTCTGCCGAAAGAAGATCTTGTTCAATAAGGGTATCAAGATCTATGTAATATGAAGAAATTGCGAAAGCGGAAAAACTCTGATAAGGGCTATCCCCCCAGCCGGTCGGCCCCAGGGGAAGTATCTGCCAGTAGCGTTGCCCCGCTGCTTTTAAGAAATCCAGCCACCGGCGCGCCTCTTTTCCGAATGAGCCGATGCCATAAGGCGAAGGGAGACTGCTTACCGCCAGCAAAATCCCGGCCGCCCGCTCGTTTAACATGAGCTAAGTTTGATGCAAAATAATAAAAATAACAAGCTGAAGCACCAAGAGTATTTAACCACCACAATACCGGAAGCCTAAAAAAAACTAAAAAAAATTTTTAATCTGGCTTTCTATGATAGATCAGTAATATAAAATTATGCCCGGAGGATATAAAATGACCACTCAGGAAACTAATCTTAAAAAACAAAACGGGCCTTCATTTAACAATATGAAGGCATTTAGCCTGCCCGAAGCAAGAAAGGAAATTATACTACCTGTAACCAGAGAGGATATGATCTCAGTAGAAAACAGCTTTCCTTCTTCATATCAGATGGTATTGCTTAAAAA
>JAIRUO010000178.1 GCA_031254385.1 Treponema sp.
TTAGCCGCCTTTTTGGATAACCGGGGAATGGCAGATTCGGGAGAAGCCCTCCAGGTACTCCTGGAAAAAACCAATTTGACCAGCCTTCTGATTGCAGTTACTGATATGGCGCTTAATAACCACCTGCGTAACGAAATTTTAACTGTTTTCCCGGATTTTACCATAGTTCAGGCTTTTGACGGCTTTGATATGGGACTCAAACTGGCAGGAGAAAAACCCGGCCTAATCATTCTTGATGGAGAACTCCCCGGAATAGAGCTAAAAAAATTGCTACCGCTCCTTAAGGGCGATTTTGTTTATGGCAAACCCTTCATCTTTATATTGGGAGAAAGCAGCGATCATACTGCGATCCGTGATTCTGTGGACGGATTTCTGGCAAAGCCCCCCAATATGGATGATCTCTTAAAAACCATTAAGGATTTAGAAAGACTGGCGGAAGCTTCGGCTTAAAGGCCGTGGCTTAAAAGCCGTTGGCCTAAAGGCCGGGGCTTAACGCCTGAACCTTCTTACATGAATACTCATTACAAGGCCAATCCCGGCCATGGCAGACAGAAGCGCGGAACCGCCATAAGACATAAAGTAGAGGGGTATTCCGGTTATGGGCATAATTCCCATAGCCATTCCTATATTTATTAAAAAATGAAAAATGTACATTGCCGATAGGCCTGCAATTATATAAATTCCAAAACTGTCAACGGTGTTTTTCATTAGACGTGTTAAGCGTAAAAAAATGACAAGGAACAGCCCAAAAACAAAGATTCCGCCCAAAAAGCCAAATTCTTCACCAAAGATGGAGAAGATAAAGTCTGTGCTTTGTTCAGGAAGGAAGCGGTAGTGGCTGTGAGTTTCCAGGAGAAAACCCTTGCCCCATAAATCACCGGACCCGATGGCTGTCATGGATTGGATGATATTCCAGCCTGCACCTCTGGGATCAACTTCAGGGTCCATGAAAATAATAAGGCGCATTATTTGATAGTCTTTGAGTACTCTATTTGCCAAGAACGAAACATTCAGGGAAACAAGCAAAATAAGCATAAAATAAGCAATCCAGTAAAAATAGCGTTTTTTATAGATCCTGTACCCCAAAAAGGCTGTTCCCAATATGACAAACAGTACCAATGAACATAGTCCAATAAAACGGATATTGAAAAGTAAAGAGAGGAGGGGACGGGTGGTTTTTAATATGTACTGTTCCCAGTATGGAAGCAGGGTTAATATGGCGGTAAGGGCAACCAATAGTATAACAAACATAACATAACGGAGGGAGAATCCGGCAACAAAGAGCATGGATATTAATATGGGGATAAAGACAAGAGCAGTCCCCAGATCCGGCTGGAGCATTATAATCCCTGTGGGAATCAGGACTATCATACATGCAATTATAAAACGGCCTATTCCGCCTGGGTTTCGTTTGGTAGAATCCAGATAACGCGCCAGGAATAAGATTGTAGTTATTTTGGAAAATTCAGCGGGCTGGAAACTAAAAATGCCTATTCCAATGCCCCTCCTTGCTCCCTGCACAAAGCGTCCAAAAAAAACAGTATACACAAGCAGGAGAAGAATCCCAATATACATATAGGGAGAAAGCCCGTAAAAACGCTGGTAATCAACAGCGGTCAATATAATCAATACTGCAAAGCCGACGGCGGCCCAGATTATTTGCCTTGCGTATTCCTGGGATATGAGTTCCCCGTCGGCATTTATACCGGATGAATAGATAAAGAGTATTCCTGTCATGGTTAATAGGATGGCAGAAAGCAACAGAAGATAGTCAATTCCCAGTAATTCTCTGATCTTCATTTATATTTGGTTTTACTATTTATAGCAAATTATTTCAATTCATGTATACTAAAATCATTCAATATTCAAGGGGTTATTAATGAATGACATATTATTCGACATGGCCGGGCCGGATGATTATGACGATATACTTGATTTTATAGACTTTGTTTTTAGCCAGGCCAGTGGCCCGCATGATTTTGTGGCTTTGCTCCCAAAACTGTACAAACGTGAGTATTTTATGGATGGGATACATTACCTTGCCAGAAAAGAGAAAAAAATTAAAGCTGTGGTCGGAGCCTTTCCCCTAAGAATTGATTTTTCTGGCGGTATTTCGGTATACGGCCGGGGCATAGGTACGGTTTCTGTTCATCCCAGGGCCAGATCAAAGGGCTATATGAAGACCCTAATGAGCATGGCCCACGAGGACATGAAAAAAGATGGAATGGCTTTTAGCTGCTTGGGTGGGCAGCGCCAGCGCTATGAATATTTTGGCTATACTCCCACGGGTACAAATTATTACTTTAATGTCAGTAAAGCCAATATACGCCATACCCTGGGTAAGGACTGGAAAACCGGCCTAAGACTGATGCCTGTCACATCAGCGCATAAGGAGACGCTGGATAATATCCATGCTATGCACGAAAGCAAGGTTGTTAGATTCTATCGGAACAGGGATAAGTTTTTTGATATTCTTTCATCCTGGAACTCTAAAACCTTTGCCATTCTGGACGGCGAAGAGTTTGAAGGGTATTTGGTCTGTAAACCAGGTTCTTACGATGTAGCGGAAATAAACATAAAAAACATTTCCCGCGTAAATGAAGCTCTGGGCATTTATTTGCGTTATCTTAATGAACACAGAGGCCAAGACTCGGTGCAGGTCGTGGCAGGGCCTCAGGATATTGAAAAAATCAGAAATCTTTCTCGGTTTAGCGAGTCCTACCGTCAGGTCGCTGCCTACCAGTTTAATATTTTTGATTTCAAAGTTTTTGTAGAACCGTTTTTGAAATTCAGAGCCAAACAGCGGACTATAGCAGACGGTTCCTTTGTTCTTAAAATAGAGGGCGAGCCAGGAACAACATTGGAAATATCTGTCCGCCAGGGGATTCCTGAAATCAAAGAAAGCGCATCTGCTCCGGATTTGATACTAAACCACCTTGAGGCCATACAGTTCTTCTTTGCGCCAACTGCGGCTTTAACCATTTCGGCTATAGGAGAAAGGGTCTTCCTTCAGAGCCTTCTGCCCCTGCCTCTGTTTCTTGAGAACCTTGACGGGGTTTAGCGCTTATTACAGTTAGGCACCGTTCCTCCCCAAGAAAGGGGACGGTCAGGGGAATGATTTCTACACTGGCTACGTAATTTTCCACAGCGGTTATTTCCTGCCGGGCGTTTTCCAAACGGCCCTTCCATGCGGCGAGGACTCCGCCGGGTTTAAGGATAGCAGTAAGCCCTTTAAGTATCTCAGGTGTTAATGGCCTGAACGCCCGGAATACAGCTAGGTCGAACCTACCGGGCACAGCCTTTTCTAGCTCAAGCTCTTCCACGCGCACATTGGGTAGGCCAAGAACCGCTACACAGTTCCGCAGAAATCCAGCTCGCCTCCCCATGCGCTCTATCAGGGTAAACTCGGCCTCCGGCAGACAGATGGCAAGCGGTATACCCGGTAAGCCGGCCCCGGAACCGACATCCGCAATAGCAGTGCCAGGCACTGTTTGGGGAGTAGGGAGTGGGGAGTGGGGAGTGGGGAAGAGCCTAAAATAGGTATCATGCATCCTTTCCAGCGGGGCCAGGGAATCCAAAATATGCTTTACGATTAGTTCCTTCCGGCTGCAGACTTTGACCAAGCCGTAGGCTTCATTAAAAAGCTCAATTTCCTTGATATACGTCCACAGCAGTTCAGTCGCATTGTTATGCAGAATACCATTGCCAACCGTTTCCAGCAGCCCTAGTGCGTCAAGCCCCTCTTCAAGCAAACCGATGTCTGCTGGATCGTCTCTGGCTTTCATTAAAAACCCTAACCCCTAAATCCTAATCCCTAAACCCTTCTTCACATTTTATTCTGAGCAACCGTCATCTGGTAGTACTGGCCCTTAAGGGACATTAGCTCATCATGCGTGCCTATTTCTACAATGCGACCGTCATCGATAACCATGATCCGGGTACAGTCCCGAATGGTGGAGAGCCGATGGGCAATGATAAAGCTGGTGCGCCCCTTCATCAGGGTGTGGATGCCAGCCTGCACAAGCTGCTCGGTGCCGGTGTCAATGCTGCTGGTGGCTTCGTCCAGAATGAGTATGCGCGGGTTGCTGATAAGGGTACGGGAAAAGGCAAGAAGCTGGCGTTCACCCTGGCTTATGCCGCCGCCTCGCTCGGTGATGGGCGTATCATAGCCCTTGGGCAGCTTTTCTATAAAGGCGTTTGCGCCGATAAGTTCTGCGGCGGTTCTGATTTCTTCATCGGTTGCGTCCAGTTTGCCGTAACGTATGTTATCCGCAATGGTGCCGGTAAAGAGGAAACTGTCCTGGAGCATGATCCCCATTTGCTCGCGTAACGACTTAAGCGTTACCTTCATTATGTCCTGAGCGTCAATAAAGACCTGACCTTCTTCTATATTATAGAAACGGGAAAGAAGGTTTACGATGGTGGTCTTTCCTGCGCCAGTGGGACCGACAATTGCAATGCTCTCCCCAGGGTGGCCGTCAAAACTTACGTTGTTCAGTACCTTGCGTACCCCGTCGTAGCTAAAGCTGACATTCTTGAATTCAACGTGGCCACGGACAAAGGGGAACTCAATGGCATCTTCTACGTCATTGATCTTTACCGGTTCGGCAATGGTGTCAAATATACGGTCAAGATAGGCCATGGCTGTAACAAAGGTATTGTAGATATTGGCCAGGTTGATGATGGGCTGCCAGAAACGCCAGGCATAGTTCCCCATTGCAAGGAGCATTCCAAAGGTAGCCAT
>JAIRUO010000205.1 GCA_031254385.1 Treponema sp.
ATATCCAGAACCTTTGTTACTCCCTTCGACAATTATTGCCCCAGGATTTTTAAGCTGTATTTCAAGATGAACCGCAGTATTATCACTAAGACCCAAAGAGAGAGGAGGATCGATTAACAGAGCATTGTCAGCCGCATATACAAAAGGGCTAAGTCTAATGCTGCTGTTGTCAGAATCAAGAGCAATGCCATACCAGCGCGGGACTAGCTTAATGCTCCTAATTACAAAAGATGAATTTCCTGCTGATTTAGCATCTTCCGTAGTCCAGTTAATTGTTAGCTGCTCAGGGAGACCTGAGACCAACGGTATTACATATTGTATAAGAAACGTATCGTTAGCCGATATTTCAGACAGGGGAGAGTAATTACCCAGAAATGAGAGATCCCTGGGCAGTTCCCAAGAAAGGTTCCCCAAATCCAGAACGGCCTGGCCGTTAGCGTCTGATCCGTTTCTCCACAGGTAACTTATTTCCAGTGAATATTCGTTACGGGAAATGTCGGCCCCTGTTAAATTGTATTCTAGTTTTCCTGTTTTATTGAGCGGCAGGATGCCGTCTTTTGCGGCTTTAGACTGCGCATAAAGAACACCGCCGATTTCTGCGCCGTTCCAGAAATTTACCGCTTCGTTATAAGGACAGGACATCATAATTAGTATGAGCGGCAGGAATATGCAACAGATTTTTTTTTTAGTCAAAGCGTTACAATCCCGCGTGCGATCAATTTGGCAAGGGTAAAACTGCGTTCCATTTCCTTTTCGGGATTGCAACGCAGAAACGTGCTGAACTGGGTCTTAAATGAATCTGGAAGTCTTGGCAGTTCAGTAACCTGTTTGTAGTAGGCTTTGTGGGAAGGTTCAAAGCAGCGGTTAATGCAGAAGAGGGTAAGGCATGCGCTCTTGATAAAGCCCGCCGCAGAAATAAGGTAATTGAAATCGTCCTGTTGAATAGCCGCCGCCCCAAGATCGGAGAGGAAGTGTTCCATTTTTGATTCATGTGCAATGCGCATAAGCTGCCAGAACTCATCGCTTAAATTTCCGATTCTGTCGCGTATTCCCTTTATCCAGCCGCTCCGCGAAAAAATAAGCTCACCGTGGGCCAGTCGGTAAAACCCGTAGGTGCCGGAATCTTTAATAAGCCAGATAGAGTCCAGCTTGGTATCCGCAATGGCGACGCGATCTTCTATTAACTTTAGCGGCTTATATTCCATGCGCACCGGTAGATCGTTGATAAGGAAACGATCCTTGCTTCCGCCGGAAATCCCCAGGGTCCGGCTCTGCGAGCTTTCAAATCCTGTAACATCGTCTCCGTAGAGCTTGAAGCGTTCTTCTGAATCAGGAATGTTTCCTTCGTAATATACGTCTAAAATAAGTGCAAAATAAGGGTCAAACGTGTCTGGAAGCGCGGCCTCGTTTAAGGAAATACATTCCACAGCCGGCCAGGCCGAAATTATATTGGCAAATCTGTCTACCAGCATCTTAGTCTTTATCTTCATCGCTATCCTCATTACAATTTATAGCTAATGAAATTTATATCATGGATTGGCAGTTTTGAACACTCATAAAGACGCGCTTCCTGCCCGGCCTGTGCATTTTCTGGTTCTCCTTCCCCACCGGGATAGCCGGAAGACCTTGGAAGATTATAGAAGGAAACTGTTTGAAGCTGGTTTTATGGGGGCTTATTCTTTCCCTGCTGCGGCCCCTTTGGCTCTATTATCCCGTCCGTTAAGCAAGGAAGATCTTAAAAAGATCGCCCGTGAAATAAGAGGCGTGACTCTCTCAAAAGACGGGAAAATAACCGCTACAGGAACCGGCCTTGTCCGCTGCCCAGAAAACACGCCCTTTGAAGGCGCTCTTTGCGGCCCTCTCTTAGATATCTCCGCCGAAAGCCTGTCCGGGCTGAATAACGAAAAAACGCTCTATATCTTTCCCAAAATTATACTCTGCGCGGCTATAGTCTCCAATGAGCAGATTCCAGCGGAATTTCCTGAATTAAGTTTCCGCGCGGCAATGGTCAGCAATCTTGCGATCAGCCCCCTAAAAAGCGGCGTAGCGCCTTATTCGCTGAGATGGCGACTGGGACAGGGCTGCTGGCTGCCTGCCCATTCACGCTGCTTCAAGCACAAAGCTGCTTTCAATAGCATGGGGAACCCTTAAGAGAACCGCCTTTGAGCCTGTGTATTGGGTGCGGATTATAATTTTGTTTTGGAGGAACCTTGTAGCTGGCGCTATGCCGACTAGCCTGGACGGGTTGTTTTCGGCAATGCGCTTTACCCTGACCTCTTTTGAGGGGTCTTCCACAGGTACAAAGAATATGCCGCAGTCCGGATGGTCGCCTGCAATCATAATCTTGTTGCCGGAAATACAAAACAGGTCTCCGGGGGAATACAGGTCATTTACCGATTTTTCATCCGTGTCGATGAACTCATCAATATATGCATGGGAATCCACCACGGAAACTATGCTGACAATTATACCGCGGGCAAGGCTTTTCAAAGGTTTGCGTATGCGGAACTTAAAATTGACAGGGTTCTTTTTATGATTATGCGCCTCGTTTACCGAATTAAACGTACCGCTGATGCCGGGATGAATGGAATAATAACCTGTGTTTACCGCTTTGCCATTGCATAACTGATATGCGCTCTCATCGAAAAATTGTTTGACATTGGAGACCAAGTCCTGGTAATTGCCGCTATAGCCGCGGTCTTTCATTGCCTTGCAGACCTCTTCTACAGTTAATGGTTCTTCATTTTCAGGTTTTGCAATATAAGCCCCTTCAGTGTTTGCATGATAATTAGGGAGCAGCCTAATGTGCATACTGTACGGAACCCTATTGGCGTCATTAATGGTTTCCATTTTTTCTCCTGCCTTTTAAAATTGAAGTTTTTAATGTCTCTATTATAAAAATACGTAAATTGAGTTTAATAATCAACGAAAAATACAATTTTTTGAAGTGAATTACATCCTTTTAACAGCCCGCAGTATTTCCTCGCGCCGTATTTCCATCCAGATCGGCCTTCCGTGAGGGCAGCGCGGATCAGGCAGACGCAGGGTTCTTTCTGCCAGATCCAGAGCGGATTCATCATCCAGAAAATCGCCATCTTTGACTGCCCTTTTGCATGAAAGAGTAGCGGCCCAATGCTCGGCCATATTTCTTCCTGCGGTTCTTAAACTCAGTATTTCCCTGATTGTTTCTGAATCGGATAAACGCCAGCCTGCGGGCAGGGCTTCTATGCGCCATCCGCCCTCGTCTTCTTCTATGGTAATGCCCAAATCCGCAAGCTTGTTTTTCTGGTCTTTGAGAAAACGGTCGTCAGCTTCGTTTTCGGTCGCTAAGGGAATAGCGACCAAAAGCTCCTGCTTCGGAATGGATGCGGAAATAAACTGATCGTAGAGTATGCGCTCATGAGCCGCGTGCTGATCTATGATGAAAAGGCGGCCTTCGTATTCAACAAGGATGAAGAGCTCAAAGAGGCGACCCAGAAGGCGCACCCCGTTTTTCATTAATAAAGGCGCGGTAGTGGGCTGATATAGCGGTTCATTCTCGCCAAGGGTGAGGGCTACCGCTGCCAGTTTTTCTGTTGTAAAGTTTCCTGTAACAGGGATTTGTGCTGGCTGCTGTATGTATTCGTTAAAAAATTCGCTGTTTTTTTCAGGCTTTTCTTCATCCTTATAAGAAAAAGCCATGCGCCTAAAATTTTCCAGAGCGCTGGTAATGGAATGATGAATTGCACCAGGATCGGCAAAACGCACTTCGCGCTTGGCAGGATGAATATTAAAATCAGCTAACACGGGATCTATGCTGATGTAGACCGTACCTACAGGATGGGTTCCGTTGGGGAACCAGCCGCGCAGCCCATATTCTAGGGCCTGAAGCAGACTATAATCTTGTATCCTCCTGCCGTTGGTAAAAACGTACTGCTGGCGCTTATCCGGCCTGGAAATGGACGGCCCGCCAAAGACGATGACCGCTTGGAAGCCCTGGCCGTTAGCGGTAATTTCGTGAAGGGATTCTTTTTCAAGGCTGTCTAGCACGATTTTTCCGAACCTGTTTTTATAAGAAGATTCCGGTGGCAAGAAAACCTTTAATCTGCCGTCCTGCATAAAACGGAAACTCCGGTCTGGAAAAGCAAGGGCTTTTTCATTAAATATATTGCGGCAGGCTGCGGCCTCGCTGCCTTCCCGTTTTAGGAAACGCTTGCGGGCAGGGATGCTGTCAAACAGGCCCAGTGCCCTGACGCTGGTTCCCCTGGTTCTGCGGCTCCTTTCAAGAGAGATGTCCTTTCCAGGGCCAGTCTCCAGTTTCCATGCTTCGATGCCGTCCCTGCTACTGATTATCTCAAGGCGAGAAACAGCCGCCGCCGCCGCAAGCGCCTCTCCACGGAATCCAAGTGTTTCTGCGGAATCAAGGTCTGACATAGAACGTATCTTGCTAGTGGCATGGGTCAGACAGCAGAGTTCCATGTCCTCTTTTGCCATGCCTTCTCCGTCATCAGTTACTTCAGTGCGTATCATGCCTCCGCCGTCAACAGAAACTTCCACCAGCGTTGCACCCGCATCCAGGGCGTTGTCCATGAATTCCCGCACCAGCGCGGCTGGCCTATCTATGACTTCTCCGGCGGCTATTTTTTTTGCTTCTTCCGGGGGGAGTATCTGTATTAACGCCATTTTTGAGCCCGGTGATGCGGCATAGAATTACTCACCTGAATCAAAGAGTTCCAGTTCTGGATTGTCTGTGACCTTAGCTTCGGTTCCGCTCATCAGTATTTCTATGCGGTTCTGTATCTTTTCCAGTTCCTTCTCCAAGGACTGTGCCAGTTTGATCCCTTCTTCAAAGGCTTTTAGGGCATCGTCCAGGGGTATGTCGGTTCTGCGTATCTGGTCACCCAAGACTTCCAGCCTTGCGAGCCTTTCTTCCAGAGTTTTTGTCGCCGGCTTATCGGTACCCGAATTTTTAGTCTTTGCCATCGTTAACCTCCGCATGTATAAGGCCTTCCAGGGGCCGGATAATAAGGCGGTCGCCTTTTTTGACATCCTTGTTGCTGCGTACTAGTTTTCCCGCTTTCTTGCCGTTATCTGCAATGGTTACCACCGAGTATCCCCGTTCCAGGATTTTGAGTGGACTGCTTGCCTCAAGGCCCATATTCGCAAGCTCAAGCCTGCGTCTGATTTCTTCAACCTTGTCGTTTAGGTTTTGGAGCAGCGCCTCTTTGGCATCATCAAAACGTACCAGCGTTGGCTGCAATATGGAACGGAACCGGTATTCCAGGTCTTCCGGGCTAAAGGGCCTAAGGGACAGCATTATTCTTTCCATTCTGGCCTTGATGGTATGGATCAGGGTACGCGAAAGGGAACGCACTTTTTCTGCAGTACTATCTCTGTCGTCGCTTACCAGTTCTGCTGCGGCGGATGGGGTAGGAGCCCGGAGATCCGCGGCAAAGTCCGATAGGGCCCAGTCAATTTCATGGCCCACTGCGCTTATAACAGGTATTTTTGAAGCGGCAACGGCCCGTACAACCGCTTCTTCAGAAAAGGACAGAAGGTCCTCCAGGGAACCGCCCCCCCGGCCCACAATAAGGACATCCGCGATTTTCCAGAAATTGGCCTGTTCTATGCGCCGGGCGATAATGCCGGCTGCCTCGTTGCCCTGTACCGGCGCGGGCAGGATGATCACCCTCATGCCACCGGAACGCCTGGACAGTATGTTGAGAATGTCGCGCACAGCCGCGCCTGTTGGCGAACTGACTATCCCTATTGTTTTTGGGAAGCGCGGTATGCGCTTTTTTCGTGCCTCGTCAAAGAGGCCTTCTGCTGCAAAACGGCGTTTCCGTTCTTCCAGCATGGCAAGGATTTCTCCGGTTCCGGCCAGTTCCATTTCTTCCGCAACAATCGAATAAGTGCCGCGCTGGGCATAGACCGAAAGGCTGCCCCTGACCCTGAGCAGCATCCCGTCCTTAGGCTCAAAACTCAAAGATCCCAGCCTATTCCTGAACATAATCCCGGCAATGGCTGCTTCCGCATCCTTAAGGGTAAAGTACAAATGCCCGGTACTGGACGGCCTGCAATTTGAAAGCTCCCCTGCGACCACCACGGAAGTAAAATTCCCTTCCAGGGTCTGCCTGATCAGGGCGGTAAGCTCCGAGACCGTGAGTTTCTCGTGGTCAGTAAACCTTTGGTTTAAGGCTTCCATGTATAGAGTATAGAAGGGATTAGGGGATAGGGACTAGGGGATAGGGGAACAGAGAATGGGGACTAGGGACTGAGGGGACTAAGGGACTGGGGGAGAGTGATTTGTTTTCTAATTTTATGAATTACAAGCTACGATTGATTCGTGGCGAGGTATGTCAGGGTAAGTGCATTTACCCGTATCAACAGGGAACCGCCGGAGCGGGGTACGTGCCATAAAAAACCCTGTAGAGTCTGGCTTCGGAGCCACGGTCTCCGCGAACCATCAGAC
>JAIRUO010000027.1 GCA_031254385.1 Treponema sp.
TGGGGATGAGAAAAAAGGTGATGGTGTGAAAAAAAATGTACGAAAGACTGGCGTTGCCAGCAAAACGAGAAAAAAAGATGGCTAAAGGGTTATTTGTGGGTTGACTTTTTATAGAAGTAGGGAGCAGAGAGGAGTTAAAAATGGATGAGAGAATTGAATTGGTGGAACGACTGTCCGTGGAAATAGACAGGGTTTTAAATGAGTACAAGGGGATTGCGGAAAAAAACTATTCCACGCTGGACGAAGCGGTAATAAATGATCTGGAAGAATTAAGAAGCTGGGCGGCTGGTACCTGGGACGAAAAAAAGGATTTTTTACGCCAGTTGAAAAGCAAGGCATGGGAGCTAACAGACAATAACTATTACGATGAAAATGTATTGTGGGCGTTGAACGAAATATCCAAATGGGTGCAAAATTTGAAGCCAACGCAAAAGGTGACTGACACCTAAGAGAGCGTTGCTTCTACTGAACAGACAAATTGCGTTATCGCTTTTTCGTAGCGCTCTGTATATAGCGCGTGGCATTGGCAGTGGCCAACGCCTTCAAAAATTTCCATAGACGAAAGCGGATTCTTTGACGCTTTGCGAAGGTCTTTGCACATGCTGACTGGAAATTCTTTATCCTCTGTGCCATGTATAAACAAGATCGGAACATCAGATTCCGCGACCCGTTTAATCGGCTCAACATCGGCAAAATTAAAGCCGTACTTCTTTTTTAAGCTGCGGTTTATCATATACATCATCAGGGATGACCGTAAATGGATAACGTGCTTCATCTTATTAACTGATGCCTCGCGAAAAGTTGTACAGCCTCCGTCCACAACGGCGAAGTCAATGCGCTTATCAATGCCAAGGGCCTCCATTATGGTGATAGCGCCCAAAGATTCACCATGAACACCTATAATCGCATTTTCACCAAGGCGTTTTTTGACATGGGAAATTATAGCGGAAAGGTCGTATTTCTCTTTGTATCCAAGCGTGCAAAATTTTCCGGTGCTGTCGCCAAATGCGCGTTGATCATATATCACAGCCGAATATCCCATATCCATAAACGCTTTTATATAGCGCACAGAAATAAGCCTGTTCTGCCCATGCCCATGTACGCGAATGACGCATTTTGGTCGCTCGCCTGGCTGCAAAGCCCTTTGCGCCGGAATAAACTCCCCCACAATATCTGCGCCATCGCCGTTAATAATAAACGGCTCTTTGTCCATTTTATCATAAGCGTCAAAATTAGCGTGGCCTCTAGAAAGCTGATCCTTTCTGACTTGCTCAAAGGAAGGGTGCCTTGAGCCCTTTGGGATCATGGTCGTTTTTGGGAATAAGCTGCTGATCACAAGGCAAAACAGGAAATAGAGCAGCAAAATCCCCGCTATACAAGTTAAAACTATCCAATACCAAGCCATCATACTATTCCTCCATTTCGGGCTGCTAATTCTTTCACAATTTTTTCATATTTTTCTTCGCTCAAGATTATTTTTTTGCTGTAAATCACATAAGCCGTAATCATACACGCAAACGGCGCCAGCGATAAGAAGCATAAAAGCGCATTTGCGCTTCCGGCTGGCACAGCTCTGATAACAGCTTCTATCTGCCCCGATTTTGCCTCAATTAAAACTTCGCCTCTGGCTGTAGCGTTTTCTATGGAGGAAATTTGATTGGTAAACATGAGTATGCCGACGACAAGAAAAATCAGCATGGAGAACAACTGCCCAAAGGCCATCCCGAGCTTGGACACAAAAGCCCGGACAGAAAAGATGATGCCGTCGTTCCTGCTCCCGTGTTTATACTCATTGTACTCAACGCAGTTTGCGATATTTACCAAGAGCACGAGGTAAAATACGTTTTCAAACCCCGCCAGCATGTTAGCCCCAGCTATTGCATAAAATTTGTATTCAGAGAGCTCTTTTGGCCAGAACAGCCCGAACAGCAGCATCAAGAGATAGCCGGTCGCAGATATGATGAGTCCCATCTGCACAAGTTTTTTTCTGCAGACCCTGCGCGAAATAGGCGCGAACAGGAATATCACAAAACTGGCCATAACCATCCCGGCTGTGATAAAGATGCTGGTGAGCGCACCGTTGTACCCAAAGGAGAGATACAAATAAATTGGCGCCATTGTGCTGACAAGCATATACACTACAAAATGAATTAGCAGCAATAGGCCGCTCCACATTAGCTGATCGTTCCCTTTGATGACGCTGGCTATAGCCTTGACACTTAATCTGCCTTTTGCTTCGGTATTTGCGGGCAGTGGGCGTTCTTTTACGCCAAGCAAGGTGAACGACTGGGTCAGAATCATCACTGCCGAAAACAATATGGCAAGAACAGCGTAAGCCGTTACCGCGCTACCTCCGATTACGTTTTCTCCCGCCGTAAATGTGGGAACGATCAGGCCGCACAGAAAAGCCGCAACGCCGCACATGATGTTGGTCAGGGATATCAGCTTGTTGCGGTCGTCCGCATTGGAGCTTAGAGAAGGCAGCATACCCCAATAGGAAATGTCGTTCATTGTATATGCTATGCTGAACGCAAAATACATCACGCCGAACAGGATTACATAATTCCAGCCCTGTAAGGTGTTTGTGAATGAAACGACAACAATGACAATGGTTAGTATGCAGCCCGTGAATATCCACGGCTTAAACTTGCCCCAGCGCGTTCGGGTTAGGTCTAAAATATTTCACATTATAGGGTCGTTTAACGCGTCGAAGATACGGGCACATACCATGACTACTGTAAGCACGGTAAACTGCTGTGCAGTGAGCGTTTTTGTGAACAGAACATAGTTCGACAGGTGTCCCATGAAGAGCCCCGCCGCTGCCATATCACGTCCGATTGACCCGAGCGGGAAGCACCAAAGATTCCTGTTGCTCAAACGATTTTGCATATTTATGATACCTCATTCTAACGTAATACTAAAAGCTTACACAACGGTCTAATGCCCCAAACAACCATTGCAGAATCCGTAGTTTCTCTCTATACTTAATTTATGTACAGTATAGGAATTGCTTATTTACTCTGGGCTTGTTCTGGTCTTGGGGTTTTGGGTCTCCACCGTTTTTACCTGGGCAAGATACCCACAGGCATACTCTGGATGTGTACTGGCGGACTATTCGGCATTGGAACCCTCTATGATCTCTTTACCCTGCCAAGGCAGGTTGAGGAAGCCAATATTAAGAAGGCCCTGTTCAGCAACTCGAAGCAAGATCCCCAAAACTGGCGGCACATAAATGACGGGGAAACCCACTATGTAAGCAGGGGCAGTGAACACAAAGAAAGCCTGGAACGGATAATCCTTAAACTGGCAAAAGAAAACAAGGGCATACTCACGGTCAGCGAAGTCGCACTGGCGGCCAATATTCC
>JAIRUO010000080.1 GCA_031254385.1 Treponema sp.
AAGGGAAATACAATGTATTCGCCGTCTTCTTTTTGTTCATATACCCCCCGGTTCAATATGCAATAATCGCTGTAATTTACCAGCACATTGTCCAGCGCCTCTTTTACTGCCTGCCTGAAAAGTTGCGGGAAAAATTCGTTCTCCGCCTTTTCCATTTCCTCAATGAGAGTTTCATCTAGCTTTTCGCCAAAGCCCATATTCTCCATCAGTATATTGATGATTGCCAAAATCGGCGTCCGCAATTCTTCCCTCAGCCGGGAATTTTCATTCCCCATGCCCACACAGCATCCAATAGCCATCAAATGAGCGATAATCGCTTCCGCACATTCTTTTTTCAGATACAACGCGATCTGCCCCTGAAACAAGCCGCGCAGTTTCCGGTAATCTTTTTCAGGGACAAGCCCCTGCTCTTCGATCTTCAATAGCGCTTTGATGAATTTTTTATACGGTTTCAGCTTAAGCGTGGCGAGGCGGGCAATCTGGTTTTGAACCGATTCTTCCATGGGGATAGTTTACTATAAATAATGGAAATATTAAGCCTAATTTCCCTTCAAACACCAAGGCACGGAGGAAGGCAGAAAACTTGCAAACTGCTAACCTTCGTACCATGGTGAAAAATGAATCCTATCTTACATCTACCATATCCAAATAAAGACTTGTCCCTATTGAACCCTTGCTTGCTCCGGTAAGCATCCCCCTTACTGATAATACCGCAGTCTTACTCAGCCTGATTACATCATCTTGATTCGTGTATAATCTGCAATACACATAATCGCCAAGCAGGGAAGAAGTGAAAGCATCCGCGCTCTTATCGGCAAGGTTTTCGGTCAAGGTAACAATATACTTATATGTTGTTCCGTTTATTTCCTTGCCAAATTCTTTAACATCGGAAATAGGCCCATTAATATTAAAGACAGACCCTTTGGCGTATTTCTCAATAAAATCTCCAAAAGCAAGTTCGGTAAAATTTTTCATAATGGCATAGACAAACTTAATATCTGCCATCGCGGCCTTTTCATTGCGGTCAAATTCTGCTGGATCGTTGGCTATTGCAATTATTTTTGATGTAACATCACTAAAGGCTTTTTTGTAATTATAAAGGCCGAATGCTTCCGTCTTGCTCCACCGTCTCGTATTGACATCTTGCATATAAAGATTTGAATATAAAACATCAATCTCACCAGCCTGTGATAACCGGACGGTCATATCATACGAGATAGGGGTAGTGAGCGCCAACCCTGTTATACCGGTAATAGTATAGCTGTTATTGTAGAAATCAATATCCAAGTACTTCGCTTTTGGATATAGTTCCGAGAATGTCCCATAAATTGCCGGATACAATTCGGTACCGGTGGGATAAGCCTGTTTTGCAACCGGAGGTGATGAGCGACCTGCAAGAACCAGCAACGCAACAACAACGATTGCCGCCATAAAAAGACCTTTCTTTGCCATGATTCAACCTTCCTAATTAATATTTTCAAGACTCATACGAGCCCTGTTGAAACACTACAAAAATCTCTCTTCTCCCCCATCCCACCCTTCACCACGGAAAAGCCATTGCCGCGTTTCTGCCCGCAGTCCGCCATGTTCTTCTGGGCCTGCATTCCGGCGATAAAAACGGCTATTTGGGCATTGACCTCTTCCGGGGAATTTTGGATAAAACCGATAATTTTATCCCTTAGTTTGTCTTTATCCGCCATAACCACCTCTTTGGCATAGTTGACATACTACATTATATCATTGAGTATATACAACTGTCAATAGAAAAAAACTACATTGACCTACTATTTTTTTGAATGTATTCTATATATATGGCCCTATCTGACCGGATGAGAACGGTAATCAATGAATGTGGACTAAAACAGAAAGCTTTTGCCAAGAGCATAAATGTGACGGACAGTTACATATCCAAACTCTTGCGGGACGAATCCGGCATGGCTAACAGCACATCCCTACTGATCGAACAGTTGTACGGTTATTCAAAAGTCTGGATACTCACGGGGGAAGGTCCCAAAATGATCCCCGGTCGGGGGCGCAATGTAAGCGCCTTGCAAAGAAAAATCATCTTGGATGTCGAGCAGATGAACGAAAATGAATTACGGGCATTGCTTGCCTTTATTGAAACTCTCAAGAAATCGGTGGTTCGGCCATACCGTGAGCGTAAAGTACAGTAAGCGGGAAGCTGTAGTCTCCGTACTTGACAATTTCCGGAAAAACTGTTATATTCTATATTTATAGCTTGAATAAAAATAGCCGCGTGGAAAACTGCGGTTATACATAGGGCTTTCCGGTGCCAAGGACGGCTGGGGGATACTGGAAGCAAACGAGTCCCATAAAATGCCCGCTTGTGCGGGTAAAAAATTACCCTCCTGCTGGGGTGGGAAAAATGACTGAAAAAGATGAAGATGAAGTCGTAGCTTTTGGGATGACAATGAGCGATATTGCCAAAACCGCTGACGCGCTATCCAAGCATATTGACAATAACCATCCGGCAAAATCAGGGTCATATGCCGATTTTCTCGAAGTGAAAAACGTAGGGCACAAAGCTCTTTTAGGGCAAAAAGGCTACGGAAAAATTAACTGAAGGATATAGCTTTGTCAGATCAAGATGCGGATACTCAAGGAATATCTACAGGTGCCTATGAACAACTTTCAAATGACGAAATTTCTATCTTGTTGAAGGACTTTCAAATCTCTATAGAGGATTTTTTTCGAGGGCTGGAAATCCCCATCGGGATACAATACACGGTTTGCGGTTTAGACCTCATTGATACCATACTCAGAGTTGACAAACGTATTCATTATTTCAAAATTTTTCACGGCATGGAATGTAATGAGGGGAAAAAAGCTGCTTTATATGCTTATTGGATTTCAAAGTTTCGTCCAATAATGATAACAGATCCGAGGTACCTAAACGTTGATGGTTATAATAATATGATAAATGAGTTATTTGCCATTCATTACTTGCTTTCCGCATTATGCGGTATGAAAAGAATAGAACTTGGGAACGGTCAGAACGAGATTAATTTGTCATTAAAAAACCCATTTATAAAAAGGCTCTGGTATTCTCTTAGATTCAGAAATTTTACCATAGATTCTATTATTGTTTTGGCAGACGCAATAACAACAGACACGTTTAAGCTTGAAGAGAAAGATGCACGCCCATAAAAGTATATGGGTTGTTCTGGGAATGTTTTGGGTTGTCCCTTATTGACATTTTTTACCCAAAATGTCACCATTTCTACTGTATCTACGCTTATATCACTAAGGCGCGGTTATTTTTCTAGGCGACATAGCTCAGTTGGTAGAGCAAACGGCTCATATCCGTTCGGTCATAGGTCCGAGTCCTATTGTCGCTATTTATGTATTTAATTACTTTTCTCTGTTGCTTTATCGGTTAAAGTT
>JAIRUO010000100.1 GCA_031254385.1 Treponema sp.
TTTCATGCTATACATTCCTTGATGATCCAAAGATCAATGTCTTTTATTGCCCCGCAGAGTTCTTTTAAGAAAACGGCGGCAGGCGCCCCATCCACCACAGCGTGATCAATGGTAAGCGAAAGCCCCATACAGGGGAGTATCTCGTAACGCCCCGGTGATATTTCGGCAGGTTTGGGAACTATGCTGCAAACCCCCAATATGGCTATTTCGGGTATATTGATGATAGGGCTAAAACGCTCTATGCCGTTATTCCCACGGTTGCTCACCGTAAAGGTAGAACCGTGGAGATCGTCCGGTGAAACCGATCCGTTCCGGCAGGCATCAGCCAGTTCCTTGGCCCGTTCCGAAATTTGACGCAGGGACAGCCTGTCCGCGTTTCGTATAACAGGAACCATGAGGCCCCGACTTGTTGAGACCGCATTTCCCAGATTTACATTCTTAAAGGACCTGACAGATCCATCAAGTTTATGTGCATTCATGTAAGGGTGATCCGGCAGCACCCTGGAAACCGCGAAAAGGACAAGATCGTTAATGGTGATTTTATTGAGCCCCAGTTCCGGATTAGCATCCTTAAAACGGGAACGGAGTTCCTGAAGCTTTACCGCAAGGGCGCTGGAATTGAGGGTAAACGCCGCAGTAGTGTTATGGGATTTCATCATCTGATCGGCAATGAGTTTCCGTATTCCCTTAATAGGCGCATCTGTAAATTCATCCACCATTGCGCATATATTTGCTATAGTTGCTATTTCTGCCTTGTTTTTTGTGGGGGAAATGCCCGGTGCCATAATATGTGACGAAAAAACTGTCTCTAATTCATCGGCAGTTATCTTGCCGCCTATGCCTTTGCCTTCTTCTTCTATATGAGAGGGAAGGCCCTGGGCAATGCGTTTGCGGAGTTTATCTTTTGCCGTCTTGGTAAGGGGAGGCCGTTTTTCCAGATAGGCTCTTACATCCTGTTCAATGACGCGGCCGCCTGGACCGCTGCCTGGGCTCAAATCCGCAAGGTTTACCGTTTCTGCTTCTGCAAGCTCTCTGGCCCTTGGGGAGATGGGCATTGTATCAAAAAGCGGGCCTGGCGAAACAGCCTGACCGTCCGAGGCCGTCTGATTTGCAGCGACCACCGGTGCATCGGGAGCCGCTGGCTGGCCTGGCATTGCTGCGGCCTGGCTAGAATGCGCAACCGCTGAGCTCGCAGTGGGAAGGGCAGCCTCCCAATTTTCTCCGGCTTGCCCAATTACCATGATAGGCTCAAGGACAGGCACATCATCGCCCCCGGCACGGAGGATTTTAAGCACTGTGCCAGCCGATCCGGCTAGAACCTCAAATGTAGCCTTGTCGGTTTCTACCACGCAGACAGGGGTTTCCGTCTGTACCGGATCTCCTTCCTTTACCTTCCATTCGCCAATAATACAGGATTCCACAGTATTACCCTGCCGGGGCATGATTAATATATGGGCCATTTTGTTCTCCTTATCCGTGTCTATATACCACACTAGATTGCCAAACCATTCGTACCGGCCTACGCCCCGTATCCAATAGGCAGAACAGTAGTTTTAGTTTAGGATAAAAAATAATTTTTTTCAATAAGAAGACGCATGCGACAATAAGTCGCTTGGTCAAGGAGCCCCCATGAGCCTTGAAAAATTGGCCAAAATTTCCCGTTTTTACGGATCAAATCCCGAATTTGTCGTTGCCGGAGGGGGTAATACTTCATTTAAGGACAAAGATTTTCTCTATGTAAAAGCCTCTGGAACCAGCCTGGCCCAGGCAAAGCCCGCTGATTTTGTAAAGATGAACCGCCCGGCCCTGGCAGCTATATGGGAAAAAAATTATCCGACTGATACTGACGCCAGGGAAGCCGCGGTTCTGGCGGACATGATGGCAAGCCGCTGTCCCGGAGAAGAAAGCAAAAGGCCCAGCGTAGAGACCTTGCTCCACGACCTCTTGCCCTTTGCTTACGTAGTGCATTTGCATCCTAGTCTGGTAAACGGCCTTAGCTGTTCCGTAGAAGGGGAGGCCGCTGCAAAACGGCTTTTTCCAGAAGCCCTGTGGATACCCCTTATCAATCCCGGCTACATCCTTTCTAAGGCCGTAAAAGATGCGCTTAATTCTAAAAATAAGAGTGGCGAGGTCCAGCTCACTGGAAGCAATTCCGTTATTCTGCTCCAGAACCACGGAATCTTTGTTGCCGCAAATACAGTCGAAGAAATACACGAAATCTATAACAAAGTGATGGGGACATTGGACAACTGCATAAAGAAAAAACCCGACTTTGGAGGAGCAACCGCAAATTACGGCGATTCAGAGTCCTTGGAAAAAGAGATTCTGAATATAGCGCAAAAAATCGATTCAAACAGCAAGTGGTTCATAAAATTTGAACGCAGTAACCAGATTGCCACATTTGTCGCTGACGAAAGCGCCTTCAAGTCAGTTTCTTCTGCCTTTACGCCGGATCATATCGTGTATTCCGGAAGCGATCCTCTCTTTGTAAAAGACAGATCCGACCTTGAGCAAGCCTTTAAGCTTCATGTTGAAAAAACCGGAAGAACCCCCAAAATAATCGCAATTCAGTCTCTGGGCGTTTTTGGCCTGGCCAATTCCGAAAAGGCCGTTGAGAACAGCCTGGAATTATTCAGGGATACCCAAAAGGTAGCAGTTTATACAGAAAGTTTCGGGGGCCAGCGTTTTATGACCAGGGATATTATCGACTTTATCAACAACTGGGAAATTGAACGCTACAGATCTCAAGTAGGGGTTAGGGATGGACGTGCGGTTTAGTGGCGGATGGTTATTGCTCGGACATACATATCTTTTCCGGTAAAGCGGGTTGCATACTCCCCAGGACTGTCTCCCCTGTTTGTACCTGCGCTTAAGATAAACGAACTGACAGGTTCGCCAAGGCCCGATACTGTAGCTTGGAGGTTGACAACTTCTCGGTAGAGGTTATTTGCGTTCTGCCGGGAACCGTTATTGCTAAAGTTCTGGATTAAGGCTTCAAGCATTGTTTGTCTTTCCATGCCTATAATCACATACAGCGTTTCGGTTCCTGGCGGATCTTCTATGAAGAACGGGCCAAGATGTATCGTAGCCCCTCCCCTTATAGGCCTGTCATGCAGGACAAAGATTTCACGCGATGAATCATACAGTATCACATAGCAAAAGCAGTCCAAAGCCGGAGTTATGCTTATCAGAAAAGCCTCTCCGGTATCCATCCTGATTGTCCGGGAAATGGCAACAGACTCCTGTCCGCTTCCCTGGAGGAACTTGATGTCCCATGAGAGGGTTTGCCCATATAGGTTCATTGCCGCCGCAAGAGAAAAGAATATTGCCGTTATTTTCTTCATATCCTCTACACAATAGTATAGGCTTTTCAGTGCAAGATCCGCAAGAGGGAAGAATTAATCCATGCGTATTGTATAATACTTCCATAAGTTGTATAATTTTATAATTCCGAGGCAAAATTATGAAAAAGATAGCTTTTTTCCTTGTGGTTCTAATGGCTGGTTCAGCACTGTGGGCCCAGCAGAAATACGCCCTGGTAATTGGCAATGGAGCGTATGCTAATATCGCCCAACTTAGCAACCCTGTGAACGATGCTGATGATATGACCAAAGCTTTGCAGGACCTTGGCTTTACCGTGGAAAAGGTATTGGACGGAACCCTTGACCAGATAGAAAACGCAGTTATACGGCTAAAAAACAGGCTCAGTATGGATAACGATTCTTATGGCTTTTTATTTTACGCTGGTCATGGGGTGCAGTCCAACGGCGAGAATTACCTTATTCCGGTAGACGCAAACATTCAAAGTGAAAGTTTTATCAGGCAGCGGGCTGTTTCTGTCCAGGCAGTGCTGGACGAGCTTAATACGGCGGGGAACGTGCTTAATATCGTGGTGCTGGACGCTTGCCGGGATAACCCCTTTGGCTGGAACCGGAGCGGAAGCCGTGGTCTGTCTCTGGTTGGAAACCAGCCTGCTGACAGCATCATTGTGTTCGCCACCACTGCTGGTTCTGTTGCGTCTGACGGGACAGGCAGGAACGGCCTCTTTACGGAGCATCTGCTAAATAACATAAGTACTCCCGGCCTGGATGTGGGGGAGATATTCCGCCTGACCATGGGCGATGTGGCCAGGGCCAGCAACAATATGCAGCGTCCAGCGGTATACAACCAGTTTCCTGGCATCGCGTACCTGGGTAACCGCCCGGCAGTATATGATCAAGGGTTCATAGACGTTGCCGTAGGCTCGCTAATAATAAGCACCATAACCGGCGGAACCCTGGAAATCAGCGGAGGGCCCATAAACCAGATAACGGAACTGCCTGCTTGGGGAACCCTGCCCATTGAGAGGATAAATGCCGGAAGCTACCAGGTATTAATGCGCTATGAGGATGGGAGGGTTGACGAAAGGACAATTACGATTGGGCGCTATGAATCGATAAGGGTTGAATTTACCTACCAGCCCGGTGCAGCGCCTGCCCCCAGAACGAGTGGTGGAATAGGCCAGACCCTTGGCTACGGGGCTATGAATATCGCCTTTGGGCTCGGCTCGTATTTGCAGAAGGACACAATAGGCGGAATTATCGTTACGTCCGGTTATGTGCTGTCTGCGGGTCTTATCATTTGGGAATTCGTGGGCCTGACTTACGATCACCCCATGGCTGGCATCCCCGGCACTGTCGGACTTGGCCTTGCCGGCGCGACCCTGGTTTTTGGCTTTATAAAACCTTTCTTATTCAACAGAAGTTCCAGAGCCGCACCTGCCATGGACGGGGTGAATATAGTGCCGCTTCTTAATGAACGGGGCGCAAGCGGGCTGGGGATTAGTTATAGGTGGAGTTTTTGAGGAAAGGGGAATGGGGATGCGTTATATTGAAAAACCTGCCTAAATACCATATCATAAGGGCATGGGTGTAAATACCAAACACAAAGACAGCCTGTTTTCTTTCCTCTTTAGCAATCCCGATGTTTTGCGCGAGCTTTACTGCGCACTTGAAGGCGTTACCCTGCCCCCTGACGTGCCGGTTACTATCAACACCCTGCAAGATGTCCTATTTATGGACAGGGTCAACGATATTTCTTTTGAGATAGGCGGCAAACTGGTCATCCTCATCGAACACCAGTCAACCATTAATCCCAATATGGCGCTCAGGCTCCTCATGTATATTGCCAGAGTATACGAGAAAATCACCAAAGAAAAAAACATTTATTCCTCACGTCCCCTCTCCATACCCCGGCCCGAGTTCTTTGTTCTGTATAACGGCATAGCAGCCCATCCTGACGAACAAATACTCAGATTATCTGATGCGTTTGAAAGCGGAAGTTCTCTGGGAATACCTGAAAAGGCGGAATGGGCATTGGAGCTTGTGGTAAAAGTGATCAACATAAATCATGGGAAAAACGAGGGCATAGCCAGGAAATGTAAAATGCTGGCCGGGTACAGCGCGTTTATAGGAAAGGTGCGCGAGTATGAGAACGAAGGCTATGCTAAAGAAGAAGCCATGAAAACGGCGATAAAATACTGCCGTGAACACAATATATTAAAAGAGATATTAGAGGCCAATGCCTCGGAGGTGATGAATATGCTTATAACCGAATGGAATTGGGATGACGCAAAAAAAGTGTGGCATGAAGAAGGCGTAGAAGAAGGCCGGGAAGAAGGCCGGGAAGAAGTAGCCCGGAACGCTCTTGCGGAAGGGGCTTCCATTGAATTTGTCCAGAAAATAACCGGCCTTGATATTGAAACTATTAAGAGCCTATAAAGCTCTTCCCTTCCTTCCCTTGCCAAAATACGCTATTGGCGGTATAATTATCCTATTGTGAGAAACATTGCCGTAAAAATCTTCCTTTTTTCTATGCTGGCAGCATTGCTTTTTTCTGGCTGCAAGAATTTATTTCATCCGGAGGGGCCGCAAAAAAAAGACAATATCATCACCTACACGGTAACCTTCAACATAAACGGTGGCAGCGGGACAACTCCCGACCCCCAGACTGTTAATCCCGATAGAAAAATAACCCTTCCCAATGAGGACGGCTTTGCCAAAGACGGTTTCATCCTCGCCGGTTGGAGCACCACCGATTCTGACTATGATACAGGAGATAATTATCGTATCGGTGGTTCATTTCCGGTTAACGGCAATGTGACCCTGTATGCCATGTGGGCTGATCCCAACGATGCCGTGGTGACCTTTAATGCAAACGGTGGAAGTAGGGCTCCTGATAAACAAGTTTCTATTTTAAGCTTACCGCTTCCCGGCGAGGAAGACGTATTCAGAAAGGGTTACAAATTCACCGGCTGGAATACCAATGCCGCTGGTACAGGAACGGATTATGCCTCTGGCCTTCACTTTACATATCCCTTAGATATTACCTTGTATGCACAATGGAGATATGCTACTGTTTTAACCGAGAGCCTTGCCGTTGAATTAAAATGGTTAAAAGAAAACGCCCTCAGCGGTGTCAACTATACCATTCAGGTAGGCAAGGATGAACCTATTGCTCCCGCAAATAAAGATAACGGTTACGCAACAGAGCTTTCCTATACTGGGGAAACCAATATAAGAATAACCCTCACAGGAGTGGGCGCGGTTCGTACCGTCAGCCTTGCGTCCAACGGCTCGATGTTCACGGTGGAAAACGGAGTTACTCTAATTCTGGGCGAAAACATCACTTTGCAAGGGCGTACCAGCAACAACGCTTCTTTAGTCCGGGTAAACTCGGGGGGAACTCTGATAATGAATACGGGATCGCTTATAATCGGCAATACCTCCCCTATAGGCGGCGGTGTGTATGTGGCTAGTGGCGGAACCTTTACCATGAACGGCGGGAAAATCGGGGAAACAAGCTCTCGCAAAAATACTTCCCCTATAGGCGGCGGTGTGTATGTGGCTAGCGGTGGAACCTTTACCATGCAGGATGGGAAAATATCTTACAATACCGCCACCGGTACCGTCACTGTTACCGGCCTTTCCAATACCTCCGCCACTGGCGGTGGTGTGTATGTGGCCGGAACCTTTACGATGCGAGGCGGGGAAATTTCAAACAATAACTCCACCTCATACGAGGGTGGGGTGCATGTGGCCAAGAACGGAATCTTTACTATGGACGGTGGAAAAATAACCGACAATACCTCCACCAGTGCCGGTGGCGGGGTGGGCATCCTTGGAACCTTTATCATGAGCGGTAATGCAGAAATCTCAGGCAATAAATCTACTAACAGCTCCGGCGGTGGGGTAAATATAGGCCCCGGTGGAACCTTTAACATGAGCGGCAGCGCGGTAATCTCCCGCAATACCGCCAGTGTCGGCGGCGGGGTAGCTGTGGGCGGTGCTACTTTTACCATGAGCGGTGGGGAAATCTCCGGTAATATAGCCACCGGAACTTCCGCGGGTGGCGGCGGTGTATATGTGGACGCCGGGGCCTTTATCATGAATGACGATGCGAAAATCTCAGGTAATATATCCAAAAACAACGGCGGCGGAGTGTATGTGGGCAGTGGTGGAACCTTCACCATGTACAACGGGGAAATTTCCGGTAATACACAAACCACCATATCCGGCGGCGGAGTGTTTGTGACTAACGGAACCTTCACCATGCACGACGGGAAAATATTAGGCAATAAAGCCAACAACAATGGCGGCGGAGTGGATGTGTACAACGGAGGAACCTTCACAATGCATAAAGGGGAAATCTCCGGCAATGAAGCCAAGACTGGCCACGGCGGCGGGGTGTTTGTGAATGGCGGAAGCTTCACAATGAACGGCGAGGAAACGAAAATTTTTGGTAATACAGCTTCCTCCGACGGCGGCGGGGTACGTGTGGAAAATGGAACCTTTAATATGCGCGGCGGGGTTATCTACGGCAATACTGCCAAATACGGCGGCGGGGTAAGTGTACATGATGCTGGCGGAAGAAACTTCAAATTATGGAATGGAACAATCTACGGTTCAAATGAAGCTGATACGAGCCTTAGAAATAAACTTTCTCCTTCGGGGGGTTCAGGAGTGGCACTTTATTTTCCCCCTTCCAACACTAGAGTCCAACGCCGTACGTTAAACGGCAGTACATGGACGTGGACTAATTTGAGTACAACTAATAACACCATAAGGGTGGATAACCCGGATCTGCAATAAGAGCGGTAACGCCCCGGTGCCAGGCACGGTTTTTCCCCAGGTTGCCAGGCACCGAATTTGCCTTGTGGGGATGATTTCACATACCGCAACATATAGTGGTGGTAGTTAGAAAGGTAACGCCCCGGTGCCAGGCACCATATGCGTTAACTTAATAAAGTATGATAGAATGGAAGGATGGGAAGGGAAAATGGTCAGTTCAAGCGGCTGCTGAAACTGCTGCCGGAAGGCTGGGAAGGAAAGGCACGGGAGCTGGGCGCCCTGCAGCGCCCGCGGGAAATAAGAACGCCTGAGGAGCTGCTGCGGCTGATACTGCTGTACTTAACCGAAGGGAGATCATTCGCGGTGGCAACGCAACGGTAGCTGATACCTTTTTTGCCTTGTGTTCCTCTTGTAGGGGGTACTATATATAGTGGTGTTTGGTTCATAGATGGTAATCGTTGAACTTTTCTTAATTCTCTCTGTGGGCTCAGGCGGCGCGTGGTAACGGGTGCCAAAATAGCCGGGGTGCGGTTTTTCCCTATCGTTACGTCCGGTTATGTGCTGTCTGCGGGCCTTATCATCTGGGAATCCGACTACCAGATGTATGCATTGACATTTTATGCATAATAGTGCATATTATGATATATGTGGCCTATAGGGTATACCCAGGAATATGAAGACTGGTTTTCTGCTCAAGCGGAAATAAAAAAGGAAAAAACGAAGATCGCTTTTATGATAAATTAATTGATATGGCTGAAAAGTTAATCGAAAAAAACCCTGGATTTTTGGAGGAGAAAGATGCGTGACGCAATAAAAATGATGGAATCAAAAATGGCCCCTGAATCAGTGGCGCGTTCTCGAATAATGGCGGAACAGGAAATACTGACCATAAGACTTGGCCAATTAAGGGAAAAACTCGGTGTGAAACAGGACGAATTTGACAATTTTAGCCAAACGTCAATTTCACGGCTTGAAAAACGGAAAGACATAAGGGTATCAACATTAATAGAATACCTGAACAATCTTGGGATGGGACTGGAAATAAAAACTTTTCCTAAAAAGAACGTAAAAAAAATAAAAGAAGAAGTGTTATTAAGGGTGTAAATAACTACTCCGTGTACCTCTGACACCGTTTTTGCTTCCATTGTTCATTGTTTTGGGGGATAGCGGACAAATACTGTTTTTGAGTACTTGACTTATTACATAAATGTATATACCATTATGTAATGGGGATAGTAATTAGCTCTGATGGTCGTTTCGAATGGGATAGTGATAAAAATACCCTATTTCGTATACCGAGCGGGAGAAAAGAATACGAATAATCTCCGCCCGGCTTGCCGAACCTCTTGAGAAGGAGCGTTATGATGAAAACTACCAACAGCAAGTTGCCGGTTATGACTGATGAGCGCATAGCCGAATTGCAGAATTTCGAGACTAAAGATTACAGCGATTGTCCGGTGCAGACACCGGAACAATTACAGGAATTCAAGCCCAAATACCCGGATGCACGGCTTTATAAGCCTATAAAGCAAAACGTACAAATGCGCCTTGATGCAGACGTTCTTGAATGGCTCAAACGCGAAGGCCCCGGTTATCAGACTAGAGCCAACGCCATTCTCAGGCAGGCAATGTTGCAGGCGAATTAGGCAGCGCCCCGGTGCCAGGCACCGTTTTTCTCTTTGCTCTCTGCTAATTGCTCTCTGTTATCTGTTCCACAACATACGCTTCAATCGTCTCCGCATAACCTTTAACCGTAACTTCCCGCTTTTCTGTAAATGTGAACTTATCCTTTACTTTTTCATGCGTCTCCGCCGTTACGAGTATGCCGCCAACAGGCGCGTTGCTTTCCATGCGCTGCGCAAGATTCACCGCTGCGCCTATAACCGTGTATTCTATGCGGGTTTTATTGCCAAGGTTGCCGACAATTACTTTTCCGGTATTTATTCCAATACGCACTTTAAGATCAATATCAACCAGGGGTTTCCATTTTTCTGCCAGGAAGCGCACTTTCTCCTGCATCGCAATTGCCGCCTTAACGCACTGTATGGCGTGGTCGGGCATATTAAGGGGATCGCCAAAAAACGAGAGTATGCCGTCACCCATAAATTTATCAACCGTTCCGCCGTAAGAAAATAAAATTTCTGCCATGCTCTCAAGGTAATCGCTTAAAAAATTATGAACATTATCGGGGCTCTTGTCGGAACTCCATTTGGTAAAGCCGGAAATATCGGAAAACAAAATGGTCAGCTCTTTATACGCCGGTACCAGTTCTGTTTTTCCTTCACTCATAATACGTTCAGCCAGCGCATGGGGGAAATATCGGGAAAGCGCATTGCGCATAAGCAGAGTTTCGCGGTAACGGGAAAAAAGGCGGCTAACCAGCGTGGATAGCCATATAAAAAAAAGCAAAGAGACTGGAAACGCGAACCAGGGCGATATTGTGGCAAACTGCCAGCGGAAAAGCGTTACGCCAGAAAAAACCAGCAGAACCGCAAAAAAACCAAGGTTGAATAGCGAGTCCTTTCGCAACTGTATGCACAAAAGCGCTGCGCAAATAAACAGCAGCAGGGTCAGCGCCTTATACTGCATCGAAGCCCACCCGATAAAAGCCCTGTCTCCAAAGCCGTCCAGAATGCCGCTTAACACCTCGGCATGTATTCCGGAAAGCGGATAGAGCCGTTCAAACGAAGTGGGGCCAAAATCCTTCTGACTGGTGCTTATTTCAGCGATAAGCGCAATGCGCCCGGCAAGGCCGCTATATATGGTGTCAAAAATATCATCGTCGTACTTTGCCTGGACTACGGTATTAAAAGAAATCCTCCTGAGATCATCAGACCAGGTTTCAGTATAGGGGATAAGCATACAGCCCTGTTCGTCAATGGGTATGCGGATAACTTCTTCTTCAGATAACGGAAGGGCCAGGAACGCTCCAGCCTTTAGCTCTATGGTTTCAACCGGAATGTGTAAATACTGGACAGCCGCTGCCAGGCCCAGCGAAGGAATATAACCCCCTTCCCATTCATAGAGCAGGGGAGTACGCCGATAAATGCCGTCAGTATCAGGGGTCATATTGATGTGGGCTATCTGCCCGGCCACCTCTATAAGATCGGAGAAAGGCAGTAAAAAAGTTCCAGCCTCCGGTATTTTCCCCTTGTCCAGAACCTTGATATGCCACACATGCGCGGAAAGCAGATGCTGTTCCGTTTCGGTCAATTTCTGGTACGGTATATTTGGAAGATTCATTATATCTTTTTCTACCGCCAGCGAGGCTATAACCGTATCTCCCGCCCAGCCGACAGCTCTTACATAAGCTGTATCGCCGGTCTTTTCAGCCCTGAACAGAAAATCCAAAGCGACGGCGGTGTTTGTATCCCCAAGGACTTCCAGAATGTCTGCATAAGCCTGGCGGGTATCAAGGGCTTCTCCCAAGAGTTCAATGCTTGCGTCATTTAGATCGATAGTGGCGATAAGTGGGTTCTTTGTTTCCGGGCTGTGCAGCACTCTGTTTTTTATGGCAAAGTCATACAGAACCATGTCCCAGTAGCCTGTAACTCCGCTTACGAACAGCAGTGCTGCGGCTAAGAGAGAAAGCGCCAGAATCGAGGCAGAATACAGCAGTTTTTTAATGGCGAATGGTAATTGCACGGACATACATATCTTTTCCGCTAAACCGGGTTACATACTCTTCCGTACTGCCTCTGCTTGTTCCGCCGCTTACGATAAATGAACTGGCCGGTTCGCCAAGGCCAGAAGCAGTGTTCTGTAAAGTTACTACTTCCCGGTAGAGGTTATTCGCGTTTACCCGCGAACCGTTAATGTTAAAGCTTTGAATTAAGCCTTCAAGTCTTGTTTGTCTTTCTATGCCTATAATCACATACAGTGTTTCGGTTCCTGGCGGATCTTCAATCTGAAAGGGGCCAAGATATATCGTAGCCCCTCCCCTTAAGGGCCTGTCATGCAGGACAAAGATTTCACGCGATGAATCATACAGCACCACATAGCAGAAGCAGTCCAAAGCTGGAGTTATGGTAATTAAGAAATTCTCTCCGGTATCCATCCTGATTGTCCGGGAAATGGCAACAGACTCCTGTGAGCTTCCCTGGAGGAACTTGATATCCCACGAAAAGGTTTGTGCGTACAAGCATGTTGCCGCCGCTAGAAAAAAGAACACGGTCGTTAATTTTTTCATATAAATAGAATACTACGATGTTATCGGTTCTGGCAATATCATCGATCATATAAAAAACCCGGCGCTGTCGCCGGGTTCTACACTATTTTTACATGGATTTTTTATTTACGCGACATAAGATTCAAGTCTTTTACGCAGTTCAGGTTCTCTCAGATGTCTAAGCGCCTTGTTTTCTATCTGGCGTATGCCTTCCTTTGACATGTGAAAGCGGTCCCCAATTTCTTCCAGAGATTTAGGACACTGGTTATCAAGGCCAAAACGGGCACGTATTATTTCAGCTTCTTTTTTCCCCAGACATTCCAGCACGTGGTTTATTTCTTCCTGAAGCGTAAGATTCATAACTCTTTCTTCTGGTGATGCTTCATTCTCGCTTACAAGAAAATCCCTTATGGATGAATAACTCTCGCCATCATTTCCGGGCTGTTCAAGAGAAACAATATCTTGCCCAAGCATCGCTATTTCCTTGGCCTTTTCCACATCCAGGCCAAGCTGTTCAGCTATTTCCGCCAGGTCATTTTCCGAAGATTGATAATTTTGCCCCTTGCTTTTTTCGATTTGAAACAATTTACTATTCCACTGCACAGGGAGCCGTATCATTCTGGATTTTTCGGCAATGGCTGTCAGAATGGACTGACGCACCCACCAGACCGCATAAGAAATAAAGTGAAAACCTCTATTCACATCAAAGTGGCTCGCCGCCCTGATAAGCCCTATATTGCCTTCATTAATCAGATCTGAAAGGGGAAGTCCTTGTCCCTGATACCTTTTGGCAATCCTAATCACAAAACGCAGATTCGCCTCGATCAATTTATCCCTTGCGGCTTTGTTCCCGTTTGCGGCTTCAGTGGCTAGTTTTACTTCATCTTCTCTGCTTAACAAGGGAATCTTTCTAATGTCACTCATATAATAGTCAAGAACATCATCATTGCCTTTCAGGAGCTTGGCCTGAACCGATTTTTTACTTCTTTTTATCATCTTTTTGTCCTCCACTTATAAAGAAGCAAGAAATGTGCCAAGTCCTGAATATTTTACTAAAATAGTCATAAATTCTGTAATATATAACTAAAATGGTCATAAATTAATTAATATTTGATTAAAATAGTCATAAATTTGTTGTTCTTTTCACCTAAATTATAAAGTGTGTCATTTTGACCCAGATTTTGCCACTTTTTGAGTTTATCAAAATATTAATGAGGATTTTGAGGTGTTATTTTAACCCACTTTTTCCTGAAGGATACAATTGTGTGTCAAAATGACCCAATTTTGTGAATTTGGCTTTAAGGATGGGACATCAATTATCTTACCGCGGCGATAATTTCACCCACTATTCTGTCAGCATCTTCATAAGCCACCTGGCAGGTACCTACCACTTTGTGCCCTCCTCCGCCGTATTTCAGCATAAGGCTGCCTACATCGACAGTGGCGGTCTTGTTTATGATACTGTACCCTACGGTAATTACCACATTGACCTTTTTTTTGCCGTCCACTACCCAGACGGAAATATTCTGCTCAGGGAAAAGGGTGTACAGCAAAAAGCGGTTGCCCGTGTGAATTTGCTCCATATTCCGGGCATCAAGGAATATGGCTTTGCCTTCGATTTTTGCGTGTTTTTTTACCATCTCGATAAACAGATTATGCTGCTCAAGGTAGACATCAACGCGCTCTTTAACATCGCTTAGCGCGAGGATTTCTTCAATGGGTTTGGACAAAGTGGAGTGGGAGAGTTTCTTCATCAAATCAAAATTACTTATGGTAAATTGATGAATTCTGCCTAGTCCTGTACGGGGATCGGTGATAAAACCGAGCAACACCCAGCCTGAAGGATTCTTGATTTCGTCAATGCTGAGATCCGCCGAATCCATTTTGTCTACATATTTAATCATTTCGGCAAACTTGCCCAGCTTTTCCGCCCCGCCGTAATAATCATAAATAACATGGGCGCAGCTTGGCGCGTGCTTAGAAGCCCCCTCGAACTTGAAATCTGTCCCAAGCCGTTCATCCTCGCTGGAGTGGTGATCAAACCACAGCCCGCACCCCTTAATATAGGGGACATTGGCGACAATATCGTTCTTTGTCGCCTCAATAAGCCCGTCCTGTATATCTTTTGGATGCACAAAAAGCCAGTCATCAATAAGCCCCAGAGATTCCAGAAGAGAACTACAGGCTAAACCGTCAAAATCAGACCGTGTAATTAATCGCATTTTGATCTCCTTAAAAATAGACTGCTTATTAAATTATAACACAACATTTAATTTTTTTTAAGGGCAAATTGCAAATTGGTGACAGTCACTGTTTTTCCGCACCGATTTTTACCCAAATTTCTTGACCAAAACGCCTTTTTTGGCTATTGTTATTCACATAAACTTTTAATATTTACGGAGGAATATATGAAGATCCAACCTTTGGCAGACCGCGTGCTGGTCAAAATCGAAAAGAGTGAGGCAAAATCGGCGGGGGGCATTATCATACCCGAGACCGCACAGGAAAAGACTCAGATTGGCGTGGTAACCGAAGTCGGAGATGACAAAGAAGTCATCAAAGTCAAGGCAGGGCAGAAGATCATGTACGATAAATATGCCGGAACTCAGGTAAAAATCGAAGGGGCCGAGTACCTTATCCTTAAAATGTCAGATATTCTGGCGGTTATTGAATAGGGGATAGGGATTAGGGGATAGGGGATCATGATTCGAAATATTGCGATGCTTCTGGGAAGCACCCTAATAGCTCGAATAACTACCCTAATCCCTAACCCCTAAATCCTAACCCCTATTTTAAGGCATGGTCAAACGCCATATTTCCAACCGGACGTAAAGGTTTTCTGGGTCCAATTCTTGGGCATATTCTAAGGCCCTCTTGCTTTCATCTTTATAGCCTAGCGCCTCAAGACAGCGGCTTATTCTGAGCTGGATCAAAGCCATATCTTGATTAGTTTCCGCTAAAACCGCGGCACTTTGGTACAGATCTAAAGCAACGGTGATGGATCTGCGGCTCTCCATGACCCTGGCTATGTTTGCTGGGATACGCCAGTCTCTGGAAGGGTTTTTTTGAAATTCGGATTGCAGCATAGTAAGCCCTTCATTAATGCTCCCTTCCCTTAGCAGTGCCAATGCACGGGTCAGATCAAGCCAGGATGCGGAGATTTGACGCTGACCGGTAATTTTTAGGAGTTGGGCGGTTTCTGCATAGAGTTTCTGCCTGTCAAAGAACCAGGCAGCCCATTGGTAAAGGGCTTCTGACTCTGGGTGGCGGCCTAAAAGGAGCCAGGTTTCTGCGGTTAAACGGTCAAGTGGCCATGTGTCCAGCCTTCGGCGGAGTAGTTCCAGATCAAGAAGAGGCTTTTCTTTTAGGTTTTCTTCTTCCAGGATCGTTATGGCCCTGGATGTATTTAGAAGCCTGGTATAAGCGATCATCGCATAGAGTTTTTCTGTCTCGTTGCTTACACCGGATGTAAAGATCCTTTCCAGCCAGGCGGTCGCTTCCTGTCCGCTGCTGGTTGAGGCCAGATTATAAAGGCTCTGAACTATTAATTTTGAGGAGTCGGCTTCTCTGGAATTTGCCAAGGCAGTCCAAATGCTCCGGGCTGCCGGAATCTCTCCTGCAAGTACAAGTGCGTCCGCAGCCCGGCCTATATAGTTGTCTCCAAGCCTGGAAAAAAGTTCCGATGACCTAAGAAGATTTCCGTAATCATAGAAAAATTCCCCTCCCAGGACTAAAAGGTTCCTGGAAGAAGGATAGGTCTCAAGCAGTGCGTTTATCCCGACCGAGGCTGCGGAAATTTCACCCTTGAGTATGTGCAAAAGAACGGTATTTACGCGGAATAAATTCCTTAATTGAGGCGCAAGATCAGCGGAAAGCAGTAATTCTATTCCGTCTATGGCGGCTGTTTTTTCGGGATCGCCCAAAACGCCGGTAAGGGCGTAAAAACTTAAGATTAGGGGATCAAAACGCTGCCGAGAAAGCCTTCCGGCATAGTCTAGTAAAAGGTCAGCGTTTACAATTGGGTTGTAGAGCAAGGATTCCCCGGCAACGGCGCTTATCATTTCGGAATAGGGGAAGGCTTTAACCGCCCCCCTGCCGCTTTTTTGATAGTCTGAAATATATTGCGAATCCAGCCGCGCTAGATTTCTTCGCCTTTTTAACAGAGAAAGCCATTCTTCCTGAGATTTGGCCTGCCTTTCCAGTCTGTCCAGGCGTTTTGCCAGGAGTTCCGGCCTTTCTACCCCCAGGGCTTCATCATACCTTCCCAGATCTCTTGCAAAACTCGCGCTTGATTGCCCTGGGAAAATCAGATTGTTCCTGCCAATTGAAAAAACCAAAAGAGCCAGGACTAAAATTATAACAAAGGCTATTCCAATGAGGCTGACAGGTTTTAATGGGTTCTTTGCCATAATTTGCCCAGTTTAGCCTCTGCTTTTTAGTTTTCCGCTTCTAGAGATTTCCGTATTCCGTCTAAAACACCGTTAACAAAGCGGTATGAATCATCAGTGCCGAATTCCTTGGAAATGCCAATGGCCTCATCTATTACAATCGATGGGGCTGTATCGGGCTGATACATCAATGCATACACGCTTATCCTTAGAACGGCCAGATCAACGCGGTTTAGACGGGAAATATCCCAATTCTGGAGGTGTTTCCGGATCATTTTGTCTATTGCGGAAATATTTTCTACGGTTCCCGCAATCAAAAGCCGGGAAAATTCCGGCAATTCCTGATCGTCCGGTTTTTTCCCCGATAAATCCCATGCGTATAAGGCCTGGAAAGCAAGAATCCGTCCTTTTCTGCGCGATGCCATATTACCAGTTCAGGTTGTTTTCGAATATTTGGAAAGGATTCCCCCTGCGTAGTTCTGTAAGCAGTTCCTGGGTAATTCTATCAAGAACTTCCTGCTGATTTTGTTCAAGCAATGCGTTTCCTATGAAATCCCTTACGGTATACGGAGCCCCCAACTGGAAAATATCACTCAATTCCAGGTTTTTTTGCGCATAGGTTTCGGTAATCTTGATGATATAAAAACCTCTTGGGCCTTCCAGAAGCCCTGATATATCGCCTTGCCTTAGAGCAAAGGCGACTGTCATGAATTCCTGGCCCATATTCTGCTGTGCCTCCAGGTTTCTGGGAAGGTATCCCGCGTCTCCTGCATTATAATCCCCGCCGGAGGCCATTCCCCTTTGCACAGCTTCATCAAATCTTGCTGCATTATTGCCGATCTCCCTTACCAGGCGATCCGCGACAACCCTTGCCCTGGCTTTGGACGCGACATCGGTAAACCCGACCTCGATCATGGTAACTCGCACTGTATCTGGCCGTACAAACTGGGTTCTGGTTAGATTATAGTAGTTTGCAATATCGGCTTCCGTGGGTACCCTGATGTTTTGTATATCAGCTTGCTTTTTGGCCATTATGTATTTCTGGAATATGAGCTGTTTGCGCATCTCCTCCCGGAAGGCTGGGAGTTCCATGCCAAATTCATTTCGCACAGCCTGCGCAAATTCCGCATCTGTGGGCTGGCGGCCAATGTTTTGCGCCAATTGAGTTCTAAGCTCCTGTAGCTGCTGGTTTACTTCGCCATCGCTTACAGTGATCCTGTCCCTTTCCGCTGCCTGCAAAACCAGTTTTTCATTGATCATTACATCCAGAACCTGGCGCCTTTCTGCAGCGGTAAAGGCCCTGCCTGCCTGTCTTTCCAAGGTTTCGACTTGCGTGCGCAATTGCCTGACAGTAATAGCTTCGGTCCTTATCAGATTGACAGTCGCCGCAGGCTGAAGATCGATCTGGGCAAAGGCCGGAATTAAGAGAACCGTGCCTAAAATAAAAAGACTGATTATTCGTTTCATATTCATCCCTGTATATAAAAAACATTTGGAATCTTTCAGGTTACGTCCCAAAAGAACCCTCCCGCCCGATTCGCCAAAGAATCAAAGCGCATTTTATTATAATATATCACATTTAAGCGAAATTTACCATTATTGCATACTGCAATAGCAGTCCTGCTATTGCAGTACTGCCCTGATGCGCCTTACCCCGGCAGAAGAGGATTGTTCCTTCTGAATGGTGAATTTACCCAGCATGCCCGTCCTTTCCGCATGTGGGCCGCCGCAGACTTCCTTGGAGAAGAAGTCCGTTGATGAATTGCCTACGGTATAGACTTTTACCTGGGATTCGTACTTTTCCCCAAAAAGGGCAATAGCGCCGCTTGCTACAGCATCGTCAAGGCTCATCATTTCTATTGCAACAGGCAGATCTTTGGAAATTTGCTCGTTGACAATGGATTCTACCCTTTTGATTTCTTCCTCTGTCATGGGAGCAGGGTGCGAAAAGTCAAAACGCATACGTTCTGCGGTAATATTGGAGCCTTTTTGGGCCACATGGTTGCCCAGAACCGTGCGTAAAGCCTGGTGGAGTAGGTGAGTGGCGGTGTGGTAACGGGTAGAAACTTCACCGTGATCGCTCAATCCGCCCTTAAAAATCTGCTCGCTCCCTTCGCGGGCGATCTCCCGATGTTTCTTATTGGCCTCGTCAAATTCTTCCCGGTTAACCTTCATGCCGTTTTCCGCAGCCAGTTCCTCGGTCAGTTCAATGGGAAAGCCGTAGGTGTCGTAGAGTTTGAAAGCCAGGCGGCCGCTCATGATCTTTTTGGGGTCTTTTAACAGATTGGGAAGGAGTTTGTTAAATTCATGCTCACCCTTTTGAAGGGTTTCAAGGAATTTCTTTTCCTCGCGGTCAAGTTCTTCTATGATACGGGCCTGGTTGTCGAACAGCTCCGGGTATACCCCTTTCATCTTTTCAATTACGACTTTTGCCAGGGGGGAAAGCAGAGTCCCTTCAAAGCCAAGCTTTCTGCCGTGCCGAATGGCGCGGCGTATCAAGCGGCGCAAGACATAGCCGGCCCTAACATTGGAGGGGCTCGGCCCCTTAGGGTCTCCCAGAATGAACACAGAAGACCTCAGGTGATCGCTAATGATCCTGACGGACTTGTCTTTTTCGCTCTCCGTGCCGTACTTGTACGCAACAGCCTGTTCGACAGCCGCTATTATTGCCGTGAAAATATCTGTATCGTAGACCGATTTTTTCTTGTTAAGGGTAACGATGGTGCGCTCAATGCCCATGCCCGTGTCAACGCATTTGCGGGTCAGCGGCTCATAAGTCCCGTCCGCCTTTTTGTTGTACTGCATGAATACATCGTTCCATATCTCAAGCCACTTTCCGCAGGAACAGCCGGGCTTACAATCAGGCCCGCATGGAGCGTCCCCTACGTAATAGAACATTTCCGTATCCGGGCCGCATGGGCCGGTGGCGGCCCCGGTTTCCCACCAGTTGTCCTCACGGGGAAGGTAGGCTATGCGGTTTTCGGGTATGCCAAGGCTTTTCCAGACAGCCGCTGATTCTTCGTCTCTGGCCACTTCAGCATCGCCCTGGAAAACAGTAACCCCAAGCTTTTCCATGGGAATACCCAGCCATTCAGGTGAAGTAAGAAATTCAAAACTCATTTTGATGGCTTCTTCTTTAAAGTAATCCCCTAGCGACCAGTTGCCCAGCATTTCAAAGAAGGTCAGGTGGCTATCATCTCCCACCGCATCAATATCGCTTGTGCGTAAGCATTTCTGATAATCCACCAGGCGTTTCCCGGCCGGGTGATCCTCCCCCAACAGATAAGGTATAAGGGGATGCATCCCTGCCGTGGTAAAAAGCACAGTGGGATCATTGTCCGGGATAAGGGACTTGCCCTGAATCTGGGCATGGCCTTTTGATGTAAAGAACCGTATATATTTGGCTCGCAGTTCGTCCGCTGTCATGTAGACAGGGTATCATAGAGGGCGGGAAATGTGGAGTAGGGGTTAGGGGAAGAGAGAAAAATTAGGAATTAGGAATGTGAAATTAGGAATTAAGCCCATCTTCCCATTTCTTATTCCTCATTATCTCTAGTTGTCTTAGTAATCGCCGCCAAAATCCTATACAACTCGGCGCAGTCTCCGGCAATGCTTGAAAACTCTGCCATACTAATAAAATCTGTTTTCTGTAATAACTCAAGCCAATATTTAGTCTCGGAACATTCTTTATAGGCTATATACGCCTTAGCCAAAAAATCTTTCCTGCTAATAGCGCATTCCGCTTCTGCCATATTTGCCCCGATACTCGTTCCTGCCCTCAAGACCTGTTTAGACAGCACATATTCTTTCTTCCTATCACAGAGCACCCTATACAAATTAACAATACGGATAGCGAAAGCCATACTTTTCTCTCTAATGACATTCTCTTTCATTCCTCATTCCTCATTCCTCATTCCTCATTCCTCATTCCTCATTCCTCATTCAAATTTGCCCCCCTACCTCAAAATGATGATGGCAAAAACAGCCCTATACCTCAAAATGATGAGTACCCACCTTTGAAACCAAGGTTTAAAATAATCATAGTAAAATGCCAGTTTTCTGCAATGGTGCCTGGCACCTTGTGCCTGGCATCGCCAAAAAGGATTAAAATATGAAACCATTTAACAACCTACCAAAAACCCCCCTCTTCCTCTGCTCTACTGCTTTAGGCGGCAGGACGCCGCTGAGAAAAGGCTTTAGCTGGAGTTTTTTTGCAAAAAAAACTCCAAGCTCAAAATCAGCATGGATGCCGTCGCACCGCCGAAGGCGGTGCAATAAATCCTTCCTATCGGCAAATGGCCCGAAGGGACTTATGCTGATTTTGAGCATTGCTCTTTTCTCATTCTTCTTTTCCTCCTGCACCGACTGGGTGAACCCCTGGATGGCGGCGCTTTTCAAGGACGAAAAGAAGCCAAGCACGACCACAGCCAAGTGGAACGCAGAAGACTTCGGCGGCGCAACCATACACGGCACCCTCAACGTCCCCTTCCTCGCCACCGTCCCCGGCAGCATGGAATGGCTCGACGCCCTCGAAGCTATCACCGAAGGCGGCCCCGGCAAAAACTACATCATCAACCTCCTCGCCGACATCACCGTCTCAGGCAGCACAACCGCCACCTTTACCCCAGCCAACATCGCCGTATCCCTGCGGGGCGGCCACAAACTCACCCTCTCAGGCAGCGGAAGCCTCCTCCGCACAGCCGCCGGCCAAACCGTGATACTGCGCGGCCCCTCCCTGCAAGGCAGCGGCACAAACAATGCCGCTCTGGTGCATGTGGCCGGCGCAGGCAGTGCCTTTACGATGCACAGCGGCGCAATCTCCGGCAATACTGCTGCCCCCTTAGGCGGAGGGGTATATGTGGACAGCGGCGCAACCTTCACCATGCACGGCGGCACAATCTCCGGCAATACCGGCGGCACTAGAGGCGGCGGGGTGTATGTGGCCAGTGGCGCAACCTTCACCATGCACAGCGGCACAATCTCCGGCAATACAGTCGGGAACGGCGGCGGCGGGGTGTATGTAACAGGCGGAACCTTTACCATGCACAACGGCACAATCTCCGGCAATAGAGGCTCCCCCGGCGGCGGGGTGAGTCTGGCCGCCAGCGGAACCTTCATCATGCACAACGGCACAATCTCCGGCAATACCGCCCAAACCTTCGGAGGCGGAGTGTATGTGATGGCCACCACAACCTTCCAAATCGTCAACGGCACAATCTACGGCAATACCGAGGGTACGGACAGCAATACCACCGCCACTGGCAGCGGGAGTGGGGCATCATTGCGTAACGACGGACAAGGCACCTACGGCACCTTCCCCGCCCCCGGCAATTGGAAATCAAACGGCACCCTGCAAACCCTCGACGAAACCATCATCGTGGAAAACGGCAAGCTCATAGCCCCGAAGCCAACCGACCCCGATCAAGACCAAGCAGACTTTGACGGCAAGGCCCCAGACCGCACATTCACCGTATCAAGCCTAGAACAATGGAACGCCGCAATAGAAGCCATTAAAAACGGCGGCGACAATAAAAACTACGTCATCACCGTTGACGGCGACTTTGACGTTCCCGGCACTACTGACAACACCTTCGACCCCGCAGCCAACATCACCGTATCCCTGCGGGGCAGCGGAACCCTGTCCTTGGACGAAACCAGTACCGGAAGCATTATACGCGCAGGGGCAAACCAAACGGTGATACTGAGGGGCCTGACCCTGAAAGGCCACAGCTCAAACACTAGAGAAGCGGTGAGTTCGAGAGGAACCTTCATTATGCACAGCGGCGCAATCACCGGCAATACCACCAGCAGTAACGGCGGCGGGGTGTGGATGAACAGCGGAACCTTTACGATGGACGGCGGCACAATCTCCGGTAATACCGCCGGCACCAACGGCGGCGGGGTGTATATGACCAATAGCGGTGTAACCTTTACGATGCACGGCGGCACAATCTCCGGCAATAAAGCCAATGGCACTGGTGCCACCAATGGCGGTGGCGGGGTGTAGGTGACCGCCACCGCAACCTGCCGCCTCGTTGCCGGAACAATCTACGGCACAGACGCAACGCCACCGAACCTTCCAAATACCGCCAATCAGGGGGCGGCATTGTATATCAACAACGGCACAGCCGAGCGCGGCACGTTCAGCGGCGAAACATGGACACCAGGAGGTAATCTAACAACCACCAACGAAACCATACAATAGGGAGGCTTTAGGCGGCATGGATGCCGCTGTTATAAAGGCAATCCCGAAGGGATTGGGTGGAGTTTTTGCATTGGAAACGCAATGGTGCCTGGAAACGCAATGGTGCCTGGCACCATTTTTGCGGCATGGTATACTCAACCAAGCCGCATAGCGGCGTCGCATCAATGCGCGGTTCCCCTCTTGATGCCGCCAAGCCGCCGAATGGCGGCGTTAAATCCATTCCTATCTTTCGGATTGCTGCGCAAGCAGCTTCCCTACGACCCATAGGGGCGTATGCCGCTGTTAAAAGGTTAGATGACGAATGTGTAACATTCGTCAAGGTACAAAATCAGCAGGGAGCTGATTTTGTACCAGGAGTGGGCAATGAGCAGGGAGCAGAGAAAAAAGAACAAAGGGACAAGAGAGCCTGTCTTACTTTGTTCACTGCTTCTATAAAAAGTCAACCCACAAATAACCCTTTAGCCATCTTTTTCTCGTTTTGCTGGCAACGCCAGTCTTTCGTACATTTTTTTTCACACCATCACCTTTTTTCTCATCCC
>JAIRUO010000199.1 GCA_031254385.1 Treponema sp.
CTGACCATAAAACTCTTGCCCGTACCAACGGGACCTGCAATCAGGTAGCCCATAGGAAGCACTTCAAGCTGGCCGCTTCTAATTGCCTTTGCTGCATTATGGAATTGTTTTTTTACAAAATTATGGCCTGACACCGCGTCAAGCGTATATACGGTTTCCATAAATTCCAGAAGCCCCCCGGCCTCATTTTCTATCATTTCCTTTTTCTTAAGGCGCAGATAATCCATGGAAAGATAAGTGTCCGCCTCATGGCTTTCGAGCACCAGATGATCCAGGTTCTTGAGATTTAGGCCACTCGTAACCGCTGCCACGCTATCAGGAGTAATGCCGCGTTCCAGAAGAAGAAGCCCTTCTCTCTGTTTGCTTTTGAGGAAGTTGGCCCGCACTGACTCATCAGGAAATGGCACGCTTACTTTTATCGTTGAAGGCGAAGCGGTCAGCTTGAGAGATATATCCGCAAGGTTTTCGGTCAGGAGTATGATCGAAATATCCCCATCCGTGAACATGGGGTTATTCGCCCAGCGCTGCATGGTTACCATGCAATAACGATCCGCGTCAGATAGGCGCAGCAGATCGCCACCGGGAATAATGGTCTCCGCATAGTCTATTATAAACACCATGCGGCAGCGGGTCCTTTTTTCTTTGGGTATCTTCATAAGAAAATATTTTTCCAGATAGGAAAAACTTTTCTCAGGATCCGCAGAAATAAAATCCTCCGTATCCGCATCAGGAAAACGCCGTGACATTAAAGACGTATAATCCTTAAGCATATCCTCGGTACAGAACGTGACCCCTTCTGAACGGTCGTAGAAAGCGATAATATCCTGATTGCCAAATAGTTCTTCGGCAATATATTTCTGTATCAGGGCAAAAATAAATTCACCGTCCTTGGATTCATGCGGAAGAAAATCCCTGATATTGCCGTGCAAGATATAGAGATTGGCGGTTTTGGAACCGTATTTTATGGCTAATTCCCTGGCCCATTCAGGCAAATGATCCAGAAAATCCGAATTTTTAGAAACATATTTTGGCATACAACAACCTACTAAAAAAAATTATTTTAGGCATACAAACTCCAATAAGTTTAAACTGCCGCTGCTAACCATTACATTACTACGTCTTTCGCTATAAATCAAACCGCTTCTTCCGTAATAACGTACCGTTACCGTGTATACTCCAGGAATAAGATTAATCCCCCCAGCATACGCATAACCGGGAAAATACCGTGATACACGGGTATCCGCCTGTTCGCTTAAATCTGCTGCAACCCTTCCTATAAGACCCAGGAGAAAACCCCAGTCTTCGTTGCTTTCCGAAACTCTCGAAGAAACGGCGGCCCCGGTAACGGATTTGGCAATGGTACGCGCAACAGTTTTCAATATTATAAGCGAATAATTCGCCTTGAACGTTTCCCTGACTACCCTGCTCATATTCTCCAATAATTCCAGACGGAAACTCTGACCATCATCCAGAATAACTTCGATCGATTGAACAGCCGAGGGCCTGTCTATCATCTGGGGCAGTGCAAGACGGGCCCAGTTATTCGGGTACGGCAAAGGAAGAGGTATCATCGCGTTTACTTCTACCTTAACCGGAGATAAGCCGGCAAATCCAATTACATTAAGCCTTGCAAATCCTTGAGGTATGGAAAGTTCAGCCTCTAGAGAGGAGGGAGGAGCATGGTTATAAACCGCCGGAGCAAGCTGATAGGCCTGGTATAGCTCTTCAAGACTAATTCTGGCGCTGTCATAATTGCCGATACCACGAAAGAAAAGCATTCCTAAATATTGCGCCAGCGCAGAATTGGAAAACCTTACCGCCTCCACCGCATACTCTGGATTGCTTAAGTCCGCGTTGGAACTGATTATCTTTTCGCTGGCCCTTTCGTACTTTCCAGACAAATACCTTAGTTTTTCATTTACCCGCCGAATTTCTACAAGTGCCCCTTCCATATCGTTGCGGTGATAGTAATTTAGTGCATTAAATACGTTAATATACAAATCCTCATAATCTTCGCCAGAATAATCCTTGGCATTGTCATTCGCAATGTAAGAACCTATTTCCTGGCTTATGCTTCTGGTAAAGGCGGCTTCTATAAGGCGCTCGGCTTCTTGAAGATCACGTGATGATTCCTCCCAGTATTCCGCATAATGCCTTATCATGCCTCTGTCAAGGTAATAAAGAATGGCGTTTTTATTTGTGTAAACCGAATTCCGGACACCGCTCTTTTCCATTGCGCGAAGGGCCGCATCATAAGAAGCTGCGCTGACCTCTGCGTCAATTTCCCTGTATGCGTTTGGACTGCCAGCGCATGAAAAAAGAAGGAAAAATAATGGCAAAGCCAATGCCTCAAAAAACGGCGCGATTCTCAATGTCCCTCCCTGTGCGCTCATTCTTATGCTAAAAACGGATAGAGCGCTGTTGTATTTCCTTCTTTATTTCGTCATTCAGGCCCCTCCACAACACCTCATTGGTCTCTATATTGGTCAGTTCGGCATTCACAAAATATGAGCGGATCGTCTTGTTGCCTGCCCGTTCAACTATTGATCTTACCGTACCTGTTAAAAGGAGAACCGCTCCAGTCTCGTAACCCAGGGATGAAGCTGTAGCTTCGCTTGCATTAACCTGCTGATCCTGCCGTTCATCACGAATTTCCTGCCGTGCATCTCCTCCTACAACAATAGTCATTCTTCTGGAATTTATTATTGCGCTTTCCATGATCATGGAAATAAGGCCAGTATCAATATGCTCACTGGTGATATTTCTGAAAGTGCCTACCATACAGGCGGGGAGCCTTCCTCCGTTCCGGTCAGAATACTGCTGAATAAACAGCGCAACCTGCGGGGAACTAAGACAATCCCTTATCAGGCTATTGCAGACTATACGCACATCAGTATCATTCCAATAGCCATCAAGATCAGTTTGCGTGAGTGAACTTATTCTGCTTACTTGAGGCGTAGAATCACATGCGGAAAACAGGAAAATAACCGCTATAGTTAAAGCAACCACAGGTTTTTTCATAGATTTATTTTATTATATGTCCCCCTGTAAAACAAGTAGGCAAAAGGCATTGTTATACCGCCTGTCAATCCTTTTGCAGCAGTTTAGAGAGAAAATTCGACAATAAATCTTTATATTCTTCGCTAATTCCCCGCTCCGCAGCGGTATAAGCGCGGTTTACGGCTTCTGCGTAAGTAATGTGCCCTTCTCGTGTATTAAAACTGTAGGGCAGCAATATGAGTCCCAGGTTGGAATCGGTAAGTATCGCGCTCAATTCCATTCGCGTCCATTTATTTGTATTGTTGGGATATTCCACTTCAGTGGTGGTTACATCAACTTCTAGCACATAGCGCGAAGCGGTTCCGCCGCTTCTGAACCCTAAAGCGGAAAGAGATCCGGCAAACGCGTTCTGGATTCTTCCGGATCTGTCGTTTGTAACCGTTACGCGTATAGGAATTGCCCTTGCAATATTCTGCGCCTCAAGCCGGTAAGTGTCGCCCATTGGAAGCTCTCCGGAGAACGGGACGCCTATTAACTGCAATAGATTCCCGTAGGAAATATTTATATCAGCCACTGTTGCCGCAAACTGGTAGCGGGAAAACCCTTCCAGGGTATTTTTTTCTTCCTGGCTCATGGCAAGAAGATTGCCAATCATGTTCTGGTTGGCCTTGATCATTTCGGTGTACACTTGGGCGGTTCTTGTTTTTTCCATGGCAACCACGGCATAGTAAGTACTTCTTGAATCAAACCAGACTTCCTTTGTTTCTGCGCCTACCAGAGTACCCATTGCGGTTGATAATTTTATGGTGTTGTCCATTTCAGTTGTGTCAGTCCATCCTGAGCTGACTCCGTTTCTGACAGCTTCCCAATAGGTATTGGTTATCGTCATATCAGCCTGTATGGATTGGCCAAAAATCGCGGCAAGATTGGCAAGGTCGTTTCTTTCCGCCATTGCACGATCGGAGGCATATCCCACCGCAGCGACATATTGCGCCCTGGTGAATACCGAATCGACAGAATCAACCCAGGCTGGCTGGGTTCTGCTGGTATTGGTAGGAACAGCCGACTGCTGTGTAGAACCGCTCTGACCGGCTGCAGACTGCTGTTGTGAAGGAGCAACCTGAGTTGGCTGTCCTCCATCCATCCTGTTTAATGCCGCTTGTGCGGCAGCTATTGCATCGGCAGCGGAAGCGCCGGAATTGGTGCTTGACGCGGGTTCACTTCCACAGGCGGAAAACATAAGAAAACTTAAGAAAACACCAAAAAGAAAAAACTTGCGCATAACGTCAACCCTTCGATACTTAAAATTTTGGGGCTATTACCAATGTCGAAACTGCCTTTGTCTGGGGATCTATCCACATATCCAGCGCATAAAGGCCAGTCAATGTGCCATAAGAGTAAGTAACATTATTGCTGGAAGTCATGTATCCAAATAAACTGGTATCCTGGTAATACAAGTCGCTGCTTTGGGCAGTAGTATTTATATTTCGGATAATAGCAAAAATCGCATTATTATATGAATTGGTACAGGTATCGGCCATAGAAGAGTAGCGGCCGGAATAGCCGACTCCTACTTCATAGCCCCCGATTTCAAGAGGCGGATTATCCACCCAATCGGGTTTCCCATCACTGTCATAGACAGGACTATAGCTTACCGGATAAGCCAAAGTCGCCGGATAAGTGGTCCTGATAAAAAAAGCATTTTCTGTTTCCAGCGTGTCTGTAGCGGTATTAAATTGAAGGGCATCAATATACTGCGCTGGCCCTCCTCTGTCATAATACAGGGCCGTAAATGTATTTTGCGCGTAATCAAACAACCCGGAGCCGATATTGAGTTGCACAGCATATTCGCCTGTAACATTATAAAAAATAGCGACCCTTCGCGCCGCGTCTTCCAGTGCAAGCCGTAATGTTTCTTTGGGGTTTGATCTTCTTCCCGCAACGCCAATAAAGACAAGCCCATTTACATTATGCGAAGAAAGAAAAAAAGATGATGCGGTATTAGTGGTAACAGTTTCATGACTTGCGGGTTCGCCTGCACAAGCCGCACTGAACAGCAAAAGAGAGGCCAAAATTACGAAGCCAATTTTTCTTAACATTGCAACTTCGATACTGGAGCTATCAGAGTAAAAAACTAACCACGGAGCTATACTCCGCGGTTAATCATTCTACCGGATTTAGTCGACAACCCGATATGATGTACCGGAATTGGAAAGCTGGTAATCCAGCATCTGCAGGGCCTGCTGCGCCTTGAACTCGGCAAAAGCCGCTTCTTGGTTTCCCAGTATGCTGGCTACCATATTCCTGGCATCGGACTTACTGAGTTCAAGCCTGATATAGTATGTGCCATCCGGGGCTTGCCAACGTTGAACGGTCCGTGCACCAGAAACATTCATGTTGGTAATTTGCCGACTGACATTTTCCTGCAAAGAGGTATTAGCCTGATTATTTACATTTCCCGCATCAAGGTTATAGTCCACGAACATAGCCTGAACCAAGGTATTAAGCTGGCGGGCAATAGCAACCCTTGCACGGGCCTCCGCGGTAGTCATAGACATAGAGGGGGACGACTGTTTAGCCATTCCGTCACCCCACAGAACATCCTCTGGCGGGGTTACATCATTCCACCAAGGCGGTACGTTGGTCGCGCTATCAACGGGAGGCTTCGAAGCGCATCCCAAAGCCATAAAGACCAAAGCCAGAACCAAAAGAATCGAAAAAGCTTTTTTCATACAAATTTCTCCTATATTTATCATAAAAGGCAATTTTTCAAGGACATACGCCCTTAACATTGTAATATATCACAAACAGTGTTGGTTTTCAAGGTAACTTTTGGGAGCATTTATAATAGCGGTTTAAATTATTGAAAAACTGCCCTTAAATCGATCACGCAGCCTTCTAACACGGAAACCGGGACTTTCTCCGGTTCTTCATACCCAGAGGTAAAATAGCCGCTGTCTTTTAGAACAAATACCTGCACAGCTTTTGTTTCCGGGTCTACAATCCAGTATTCTCGGACTTTGGCTTTTTGATATTTCTGCAGTTTGTAAACACAGTCATAAGTGGCTGTCGAAGGAGAAAGAATCTCAATTACCAGGTCAGGCGGGCCGTTGCAGCCTTTGGCATCCCGTTTCTTCGGATCGCAAACTACTACAATATCTGGCTCAAACACCGTATCATCCTTACTTTCTTTCTCTGGAAAGAGACGGACAGAATACGGTGCAGCAAAAACTTTACAGGGTTTCCCCTCCAAAAACCTTCTGATCTGAAAGGACAGCTCCATACTAACTTGCTGATGCTTACTGGTCGGAGGCGCCATCATCATAACTTTCCCGTCATGCAGTTCCGCCCGGAAACTCTCATCCCATTTGAGGTAATCCGCATAAGTATAATATTCTCTCTCTCTCTCTTTTACTTGTGGTAAGGCCATAATAAAAGTATACTTCATTAATGCGTCCTTTTGAAGTAGTATCCCCCTTCAATCCCGCAGGAGATCAGGGTGAAGCCATCGCGGCCCTGGCAGCCGGAATAAAGGCCGGGGACAAGTACCAGACCCTCCAGGGTGTGACGGGTTCGGGCAAGACCTTTACCATGGCCAAAATTATAGAGGCCGTGCAAATGCCCACCTTGGTGGTGAGCCACAACAAGACCCTGGCTGCCCAGCTTTTTAGGGAGTTTAAGGGCTTCTTTCCGCACAATGCGGTTGAATATTTTGTTTCTTATTACGATTACTACCAGCCAGAAGCCTATGTTGCCAGCCGCGATCTCTATATAGAAAAAGACGCTTCGATTAATGATGAAATCGAGCGCCTCCGCCTTTCCGCGACACGCAGCCTGATGGAACGCGAAGACGTGATAATTGTGGCAACTGTCTCCTGCATCTACGGCCTTGCAACGCCTGAAATCTATAAAAAGATGACTGCGACTTTTTCCTGTGGGGACAGCATTGACGTGGACGCCCTGATACGGCGTTTTGTGGAGCTCCAGTATGAGCGCAACGATGCGGTTCTGGAGAGGGGCCGTTTCCGACGACGAGGAGACACTCTGGAAATATACCCCGCGTATCTGGAAGAAGCGTACCGGGTTGATCTTGACTGGGACAAGGTGGAGCGCATACGCCGCTTTGATCCCGTATCGGGAAAGATACTTGAAGAACTGGACAGGGCTATGATCTACCCGGCCAAACAGTTTGTCATGCCCGCAGAAATGATACGGAATGCGTTAGGCGCAATAAAGGAAGAACTGGAAAAACGCTACGAATATTTTCAGAAAAACGGAAAGGTCATAGAAGCTGAAAGGATCAAAACCAGGGTGGAGTACGATCTGGAAATGCTCACAGAAATGGGCTATTGTCCGGGAATTGAAAATTACTCTGCGCCTTTAGCCGGAAGAAAACCCGGTGAAGCCCCGGATACACTGGTAGACTACATACCCAAGAAGCACCTTACCTTTATTGACGAAAGCCACGTTACCGTCCCACAGATTGGCGCAATGTACGCCGGGGATCGCAGCCGCAAGCAGAGCCTCGTGGATTACGGATTCCGTCTGCCCTGCGCCCTGGACAACCGGCCCCTGCGTTACGATGAGTTTGAAACCCGACTCGACAAGACCGTCTTTGTCTCTGCCACGCCCAGCAAGACCGAGGCCGAGCTTTCCGCCAGAACGGTACAGCAGCTCATACGCCCCACCGGCCTTCTTGACCCGGAAATAGAAGTGCGCCCTAGCGAAGGCCAAATGGAAGACATCTACGGCGAGATTCAGAAGCGAATCAAGGCAGGGGAACGATCCCTCATCCTCACCCTGACAAAAAAGATGGCAGAAGACCTTACCGATTACCTTTCGGGGCTGGGCCTAAAAGTGCAGTACATTCACAGCGAAGTAGAAACCATTGAGCGCGTGGAAATACTCACCCGGCTGCGCAGCGGCGACTTTGACGTACTGGTGGGGATCAACCTGCTCCGCGAAGGCATAGACCTTCCAGAAGTTTCATTTATCGCCATACTTGACGCGGATAAGATCGGCTTCCTCCGCTCCCTTACCAGCCTCGTTCAGATAATAGGCCGCGCTGCCAGAAACGCCGCTGGCAAGGTGATTATGTACGCTGACCGCATGAGCGATGCCATGTCCCAGGCCATCGCGGAAACCAACCGCCGCCGCGCAGCCCAGATGGCTTACAATAAGGCCCACGGCATTACCCCTGCCACGGTTAAAAAGGCTATTGCAGACATATTGGAACGCCATTTAATAGAAGAAAAGAACGCAGCCAGCACTTCCATCGAAGTCCTCAAAAACTCATTCAATGTCCTGGTGCCGGATCAGAGGAAAAAACTCATCGCCGCCCTGGAAAGAGAAATGCTGGAACACGCCAAAAACCTGGAATTCGAGCAGGCAGCTTCTATCCGGGACGAAATTGAAAAAATCAAGGGAATAGGCGTAAAAGAGAAAGGTAAAGCAAAACGTTATTAAATACGATATATATAGTATGAAACGTATAATTACTTTTGTTTTTATTTTTTTGATAGCATTTACGGCAGCCCCTGCAATCCAGGCCCAGGCTCCATCCGGAACTTTCAGGCAGGAAGGCATTGCTTCCTGGTACGGCAGTGAATATGACGGAAGGCCCACCGCTTCTGGCGAGATCTTTAATTCCACCCTGTTTACCGCCGCTCATCCTTCCCTGCCCTTTGGTACTATTCTTACTGTTACAAATACCCATAACAATAAGCAGGTGATGGTCAGGGTTAATGACCGAGGGCCTTTTGTCTCGGCAAGGATAATCGATCTGTCCAGGGCCGCTGCGGAAGCCTTGGATATGATTGTTACCGGAACAGCCCCGGTCATTGTGGAGAGCTCAATCGCTATGGGGCTTGGGCCAGTTCCTGCTCAGCCTGTTACTACTTACCCCGGTACAGCGCCGGTTACCACTCAGCCTCTTCCTACTCAGCCAGCCACTACCTATCCCGGCGTAGCGCCAGTTCAGCAAACAGCCCCGGTAACAAGCCAGACTCCTTATGCTCCCGTGCAGGAACCAGTATACAATCCGGTTCCGCAAGCCCCGCTGGCAACGACTCCCGTCTACAACAATACGCCAACTATAAATATAATCGGAGGGTTCCCCCAGACAGGTACGGGCAAGCATTACCGCCTACAGGTGGGAGCTTACAAGATCCCGCGCAACGCGGTAGATACCTTTGAAAGATTAAGAGATGTAGGACTTAGCCCTCTGTATGAGGTTTTCGAAGATACTTACAGAGTAGTTCTTGCAAACTTAAATCCTGAGGATATACCCTATATTGCAGAAATACTCGCTTATGCGGGTTTTCGAGAAGCTCTTCTTAGGGAAGAACGCTGACATTTGAATAAACGTGCGTTAGGTGCAGATGGTCTTTTATTATTAACCGCCGCTATATGGGGATTTGGCTTTGTAGCCCAGCGTTCCGGCATGGAATACATAGGCCCCTTTGCATATAACGGGATAAGATTTGTATTGGGAAGCATCTCCCTCTTTCCCATTATTGCCTGGCAAAAACACGGTACGCCTCTTAACCTAAAAAAAGCCCTGCCCGGCATACTCGCGGCAGGGAGCATAATTTTCTTTGCCGTAACTCTCCAGCAAATAGGCATAATGTTCACCACTGCCGGGAACGCGGGATTTATAACCGGCCTCTATGTGGTGCTTACCCCGGTCTTTGGAATCTTTCTGGGCAGGAAGACAGGAAGAGCCACCTGGATCGGGGCTGTATTTACTCTTGTTGGGCTATACTTTATCAGCGTTGCCAGTTCTGTTACGGCGGAGATAAACCCTGGAGACATCATTATTGCTTTAGGCGCTGTATTTTGGGCCTTCCATGTACTCATCATAGACCGATTGGTACAAAAAACAGACCCAATAATACTTTCGTCAGGGCAATTCATGATATGCGGCCTCTATTCTTTAGGAGTCGCCTTTTTAGCGGAACCTGTTCTTAGGACATGGTTAAATTCGTTTGACACCCTTGCCGCGATTGCATGGACACCTTTCCCCGCGCTTCTGTCCGGCCTTTTTTCAGGCATTATCCCCGTGACCAAGGTCAGCGGTGCAATCATTCCCATACTTTACGGCGGCCTAGCTTCTGTAGGGATTGCTTATACCTTGCAGGTTGTAGCGCAGAAAAACGCCCCTCCAGCCCACGCCACGATTATTTTATGCCTTGAAGGATGCTTTGCCGCTCTTGGCGGGGTGATTATCCTACACGAACCATTGGGACCCTCGACTGTCCTGGGCTTTGCCTTGATGCTAGCAGGTATGTTGGTCAGCCAATGGGAAACTATTCTAAAAAAGGAACCACGGATTACGCGGATTTTCACGGATTTTCACGGATTGGAGAGATAAAAAAACCATTATCCTTATCTGTGTAATCCGAATTAATTCGTGTCCATCCGTGGTTAAATTTCTTCTTGGTTTACAGTTTGAATGCTGTCGAGGTAGGTTTTTTCCAAATCCTTCATCGCAGTATCCATAGCAGCTCTCTTATCAGCTTTATATGAAGGCAACCGCTCAGTCAAATTAATAACCGGCGCGGCCTGAATAATAACGCGCTGGGGCAGGATATTCTTACGATTTCCAAATGCGCCGCCCATGGTACGGTTGGCAAAGTCATAGAGGTTCTGGCAATATTCTGTTTTTATGTGAAGCGGATCGCTTTCTTGTGGCAGAGGGACGCGAAAATACCAGCCAAGATCAGCTAACTCCATGTGTCTGGAGGCATACCAGGCTTCTCCTGCGCGAAGATCCGCTGTACTCCGTTTTGCAGGGGTCATGTTGTCCAGGCTGTCAACTCCGGGGAGTATTATCAGATCCCAGCAAATTTGGCGGAGATAATAAAGACGCGTAAAAAAATCCCCTTCGCCTTTTATGCCTAGCATCCTTTCCCCTGTTTCCAGGGCTGTGTTGATAACAGTGTCAAGACGGTTTTCAAAAGGAATGTTTTTATCGCTTTTTATCTCATAACGGTTTTCATTTACTTCAAGAATATGTTCGCGGCAGAGTTCAAGCCTCTTCGTTAAAGGCAGAGCCCTCGCCTCTTTTCCGCTAATGTTAGTATATGCTTCAATTTTCCTGATAAGTGTTTCTAGAGTTGACTTTTCCTTTGCACCGAAACGAGAATAAATAGACAATGGCAAAACTTCCACAGGTATATTGCTTCCCTGTTTATTAATTCTGTCAGCCGCATTAAAGCCAATCCAAAAAGTACCCGGCTCAAGCCTGGGAACCGATTCGGCAGTATACGAAACCTGCCCTTCCGGCGCTAATGCCACAGGATATGGCCCTTCAACAATGGCGTTTAAAATCCGGGACATTCCCTGTCTGTCAAGTTTGGTATGGTGAATGGGCATGGCGCCTATCCTGGGCATAAAAAACCGCGCTACCCATCCGCCCCAGCGTGCTACTTCATAGCCGTAAATAAATAACGCGTGGGGCCGGCAGGGAAATTTTATACCAGCCTTGCGGGCAAGGGCATTAAACCGGAAGAGAAAAAACCATGCTAAAAGCTGTGGCTCAGCCCCTATAGCATGACGAAAGGCTATGATGCAGCGGCTCTCTTTGGCAAGGGCTCTCTTAAAAGCGTCAAAAAGATAATTCTCTCCGCGCAGGATTATTTTTGCCCTTCCGATAAAAGTGAGAAGATAGGGTCTGGCTAAAAACTTGAGAAGTAAAAGGACAAATTTTGAAATGCGCGGTTCGGGAACCCTTATATCTGGAGCAGCCTTAACAATAGGCTTGATATAGGGCTTATACATAAGGCCCGAATATTAACCTATGCAAATACATACTGTCCGGGAAGACAAAAATATGAATTAGCATCCATACAGTAGTAAAAATCTTTGCGGGTATAGCGAGCCTTTTTGTCTTGGTGTAAACAAACCAGCCTAGCATTACCGTAAGCGTATCTCCGATCAGGCGGTTTGACCAATGCTCAACCCCCTGAAACCAAAAAGTTACCCGTTCCCCAATTGCTCCCGGGATGACTCCGGCTTCAACATAATGCTCTATACATTCCCATAGCAAAGAAACTGTTAGTACAATAATAAAATTAACTATTTTTATCGATGCCTCACTGATCTCTTCTTTTTTAAAAAGCTTCCCTGTAATCAGCACAGCAAAACCGGCCAGGGCAATTCCATTTACAAAATGTTCCAGAGACCAGATATCAAACATGGCAACTGTTTTATATCCCCAAATTTGCACTGCTATCTCCTCCGGTATCTAATGGTCTTTATTCATCACCTCAATACAATTTTTAAACGCATTCTCCAGATCTGACATGGTCTTGTCAAATGTGGCTTTTTTATCGATATGATAAGACTGTAAACGATCGCTTAAATTTATAACAGGGGCAGCTACTACAATTACTTTCCGGGGAATAATATTTACCCTGTTAGAGAAAGCCCCTCCCATTGTACGGCTGGCAAAATCCCAGAGGTTCTGAATATATTCGATTTTTTTATTAAAATTTGTTTCTTCTGTTGGAAGCGGAGTCCGGAAGTGCCAGCAGAAATCAACCAGTTCCAGATACCGTCCTATATGCCAGGCTTCCCCTGCCTGGAGATCCTTCACGCTCCTCTCAATACGCGTCATGCCTTCAAAATTATCAATGTTTGGCAAATAAATCCTGTCCCAGTAGTATTGGCGCAGCCAGTACAATCGGAAGAAGAAATCCCCCTCGCTTTTTACTCCTGTCATCCTTTCGGCGGTTTCCAGCGCAGCGTAAATTACCCGTTCAAGGCGCTCTTCATAAGGAAGCGAGTCTTCGCCCTTGATTTGGAAACGCGATTCATTAAGCTCTAAAATATACTGCCTGCATTGCCGTACGCGCTCCACGAAAGGAATTTTTTTTCTGCCCTTACTGGAAAATCCTGTTACCTTTTCAATCTTTTTTAGCAGCATTTCCATATTCATCTTGCCCCAGGAGCCAAAACGAAAATGAAACGAAAGCGGCAGTATCTCTACCGGGCAGGGCGAACCTTTTGCCTCAAGCTGTTTTGCCACGCCAAAACCTATACGAATAGTCCCCGGCTCAAGTCGGCTGACCGTATCCACGTTATAGGTAACATGCCCTTCCGGTGCCATAGCCACAGGATAAGGCCCCTCGGTAATGGCTTTGTATATTCTTGCCATGCCTTTGCGATCCATTTTTGAATGATGAATGGGCATAGCCCCAACATCAGGCATAATAAACCTGGCTACCCAGCCGCCGTAGCGGACAACCTCATAACTGTACACAAAGACCGCATGGGGGTGCCTGATAAATTTAACCCCTGCTCTGGCCGCAAGCGTTTTGAGTTTGAAGAGAAAGAACCATGTTAAAAGCTGAGGCTCGCCACCGTTAGGGTGACGAAAGGCAATAATACAGCGGCTCTCTCCGGCAAGGGCCCGCTTGAATGCGTCAAACAGATATTTTTCTTCGCGCAGGACAACTCTGGCAATTCCAAAAAAAAGAAAAAGATAGAGCCTTGCCAATAATTTAAGGAGGAACAGGGCGAATTTAGAAATCCTCGGCTCACGCCCCTTGATATTCTTCTTAGCCCTGGAAGCCGGCCTCATATATGGCTTATACATTCTACTACTGCCTAGTCATCGCTGTTATTATCGGATTCAGAATCCATTTCTCCTTCTGTATCCTCTGCAACAAAATCATCTTCCTGAGTCTCAGCGGCTCTTTCAAGTTTTCGTCTTTCAAGAACTTCATTCATGTATTCATCCAGATCTTGCTGATCCTCATCAAAGAGTTTTACTGCCCTATAGCGTTTCATTCCAGTACCAGCGGGAATGGGATGCCCAATGATTATATTTTCTTTTAGGCCCCTAAGGTAATCCGTGGAACCGGCAATGGCTGCATTGGTAAGTACCCTTGTAGTTTCCTGGAAACTGGCTGCCGAAAGGAAGGAGTCTATATTAAGGCTGGCCTTTGTAATTCCCTGGAAAACAGGGCAGGCTATGGCTGGCTGGCCTCCTTCAGAAAGAACCCGGCTGTTTTCTTCGTGGAAACGGTACTTGTCAACTAACTGCCCGTAGATGAATTTGGTATCCCCTACAGATTTTATTTCAACCTTCCTCATCATCTGGCGGATGATTACGCCTATGTGTTTATCGTTGATGGATACGCCGCTGAGCCGGTAAATATGCTGGACTTCGTCCATCAGGTAACGCTGAAGATTGTCCTCTCCAAGTATGTGAAGTATATCGTGGGGATTTATGGCACCTACACAGAGGCTTTCGCCGGCTTCTACAGGGTCTCCATCCCGGATCAAGAGCTGCATGGACATGGGGATCAGATGTTTGTATTCTTTGCCAAAAGCGTCCTTTACAATGACGACCCGCTTGCTCTTGACTATACCCTTAAAACTGACTGTTCCGGAAATCATGGCAAGGACAGCAGGCTTCTTTGGCTTGCGGGCTTCGAAGAGTTCCCCTACCCTGGGAAGGCCGGCCGTAATGTCCATTCCCTTTGCCGATTCTTTGGTAATCTTTGCAATGGTGCGGCCCGCAGCTATTTTTTCTCCTTCATCAACCAGAATATAGGCGCCTCCGGGAAGGAAGTACGAACCGACTTCAGCTTCGTTTTCGTCAACCATGACAATGCGAGGCTGCATATTTTCAAGCTGATAATCTGTTATGCGCTTTTCTTTATTCCCGGTGTCCTCGTTAATTTCCTCTTTGAGGGTGGTTCCCAAATGGATGTCTTCGTATTTAACAATTCCCGCCACTTCCGCGATAATGGGGTCAGAGAACACGTCAAAGGTTGCTATGGTTTTTTCAGCTTCTACCACATCGCCCGTCTTTGCGACAAACTCAGAACCGTTCCTGATTTCGATCTTCTGGTTCTGCCCAATAAGGCAGAGCATGGAATCGTTGCCCTTTGAATCTTTTAGGATCATGGCATAAGCAATTTCCGGAGAAACAATTTCCTTGTTTCCCCGTTTAATAATTGGCGCGTCCCTGACTATGCGTTGGCCGTCTTCTACAAGAAGCTCGTCCCTGGATTCCAGTTTATATTCCCTCATTACCTTGTTGACAACGGCATGTCCTTTACGGGTAAAAAGCCAGTGTCCGGCCTTTGTAACTTCCAGCTTGCCTTCCGCGTTCTTTGACTTTATTTCCGGCATCTCAACATGAGTCCCGCCTACCTCCCGTATATAAACCGGGTATTTAAAGAAGATGCGGTTTTCTTCGCTGACCTTTGTGGCGATGCCTCCGGTATGGAAGGTACGCATGGTAAGCTGGGTTCCCGGCTGGCCGATGGACTGAGCCGCAATAGTTCCTACCGCCTCGCCTATATCCACCGAACGGTTTGTGGCCAGGTTGCGCCCGTAACATTTGCGGCAGACTCCGTGCTTTGCTTCGCAGGTCAGTACGGTACGTATCCTTACGGTTTCAACTCCAGCAGCCTCTATCTGAACCGCGATATCCGTTGTTATTTCTTCGTTCACATCAACAATGAGTTCTTTGGTAATGGGATGCTTAACCTGTTCTAGCGTATAACGACCAATAATGCGGTCGCTTAAACGTTCCACAATGTCTTCCCCGTCTTTTATGGCAGAATAACCGATCCCATTAATCGTACCGCAGTCATCTTCATTTACCACAACATCCTGTGCAATATCCACAAGGCGGCGGGTAAGGTAGCCTGCTTCCGAGGTTTTTAGAGCAGTGTCGGACAAGCCTTTGCGAGCGCCGTTAGTCGAAATAAAGAATTCAATTACGCTCAAACCTTCTTTAAAGTTCGATCTGATCGGCAGTTCTATGATTTCTCCAGAAGGCTTGGTCATCAAGCCACGCATACCTGCAAGCTGGTGAATCTGCTTACGGCTTCCGCGTGCGCCAGAGTTAGCCATCATATACAGGGAGTTTAAGCCGTCCTGATCCGCTTCCAGGGTCTTCATCACGATATTGGCCAGATCCTCATTTGTTTTGTTCCAAATATCAACAACCCGGTTTTTGCGTTCTTCCTGGGTAATGGTTCCCTTTTTATAGTGGCCTTGAATCTCTTCTACAGCCTTGTTGGCTTTCTCAACCATTTCCATTTTTTCTTTTGGAACAACAATGTCGTCTACCCCAATGGTAGCGCCGAAATCTGTAGCGTACTTATAACCGGTGGATTTGATAGCGTCCAGCATCTGTACGGTTATCCATGATCCCTTTTTTTCAAAAATACTTTCGATAAGGGCCTGGAGTTCCTTATCCTTCAATTCATAATTGATAAAAGGAATTTCCGGGGGCATTTCATCGTTAAACGCAAGCCTCCCTGCGGTTGTTTCAATAATTCCGTCGTGACCTAGAGCAACCTCAACGCCGATTTTTTCCCAGATGGGGAATTTCGGGGCTTTTACCTTGATCAATGCCTGCCAGTCCAAAGTTCTGGCTTCCACGGCCATTTGCACTTCTTCTGCAGAGGAATAAAGAGGGACTATATTTTTTGCATCTTTTTTGTTTGAATTGGGGCGCTTGGCATTTGCCTTAATGCGGGTAAGGTAATTTATCCCCAAGACCATGTCCCTTGAAGGGTACACAATGGTTTTGCCGTTTGCCGGGTTTAGGATGTTCCGGGCAGAAAGCATCAGCGTCCAACATTCCATCTGCGCTGCCTGGGTCAGGGGAATATGGACAGCCATCTGGTCGCCGTCAAAGTCCGCATTAAACGCGGTACAAACAAGAGGATGTAGCCTAATGGCCTTCCCTTCTACCAGTACCGGTTCAAAGGCCTGGATACCCAGGCGGTGGAGCGTAGGCGCACGGTTAAGCAAAACAGGATGCTCTTTAACTACCTCGTCAAGAATGGCAAATACTTCGGGCGTTTCCGCTTCTACCAGCATCTTGGCTTTCTTGATGTTATAAACGACATCCTTGTCAACCAGTTTTTTCATTAAGAAGGGCTTGAAGAGTTCGAGCGCCATTTTTGTGGGAAGCCCGCACTGCCACATTTTAAGATCCGGGCCAACGGTTATAACGCTGCGGCCTGAATAGTCTACCCGCTTGCCAAGAAGGTTCTGACGGAACCTACCCTGCTTGCCCTTGAGCATATCGCTGATGGATTTGAGGGGCCGGTTGGAAGCGCCTTTGACTACGCGCTTTTTCTTGGAATTATCAAAAAGGGCGTCTACCGCTTCCTGGAGCATACGCTTTTCATTACGTATAATGATGTCAGGGGCGTTAAGCGTCATGAGCCTTCTAAGGCGGTTGTTCCGGTTTATTACCCGGCGGTACAGGTCGTTAAGATCGCTGGTGGCAAAGCGACCGCCGTCAAGCTGCACCATGGGGCGCAGTTCCGGAGGAATAACAGGTATTACATCAAGTATCATCCATTCGGGTTTGTTTCTTGAATTCCTAAAATTCTCCACAATATCTATACGCTTAAGAAGCCGTTTGTCGCTCTTGGGCCCTTTTTCTATCATTTTGGCCCTGAGTTCCACAGCCACTCTGTCAAGGTCTATATTCTCCAAGAGGGTACGTATAGCTTCCGCGCCCATACCCGCGCTAAAGCCGCCGCCGTAACGATCCTGGGCCTCATTATATTCTTCTTCGCTGAGTAGCTGCTGTTTTTTTAGGTCCGTATCTCCGGTATCAATGACAACGTACTTCTCATAATAAAGGACAGACCTAAGCGCCGACATGGGAAGGTCGAGCAGCAGACCCATACGGCTTGGCACTGAACGGTAATACCATATATGCGAAACCGGAGCGGCCAGTTCAATATGCCCCATGCGTTCCCGCCGCACCTTAAAGTGGGTTACTTCAACGCCGCAGCGATCGCAGATAACGCCTTTATAGCGTATGGACTTGAACTTTCCGCAGTAACATTCCCATTCTTTGGTGGTTCCAAAGATACGCTCGCAAAAGAGCCCGTCTTTTTCGGGGCGCAGAGTCCGGTAATTGATGGTTTCCGGTTTTTTGACTTCCCCGTAAGACCAGTCCCTGATCATCTGCGGAGAAGCAAGCCGTATCATTATAGAATCAAAATCCTGAATGTCCCTCAT
>JAIRUO010000222.1 GCA_031254385.1 Treponema sp.
TCCTCGCCGTCCCAATACGCCTTAAAGGTTTCGCGGTTCAGCTTAAGGCAGCCAATTTGTATTTCTTTTTGAAGCGCGCCGCTGCGCCGCAAAAGGGCCTCTACCCTTTTTAGCAGAACCTGCATGGAAAAAGGCTTTGCCACAAAGTCATCGGCCAGGTTGTCAAAAGCCTTAAGCTGCGGGCTGTCCCCGGAAAGGGCGGTAATCATCATTACCGGAACATCGCTTACCTTGCGGAATTCCTTGAGTATTTCCTGGCCGTTCATGCCCGGAAGCATTATGTCCAAAATCGCCAAATTAAACTTCTTGTCATATAGGCGCTCGCATGCGACCTGGCCGTCCGTGCATAGCTCCACATGGTAACCTGCGTCCAGAAGAAAGGCCTTTATGGCATTCCCGATATGCTCATCGTCTTCGGCAACCAGAATATGTATATCCATAATGATAAAACTATAGCATAGAAATCTGAAGTTTATCTGTAGGGATTAGGATGTAGGATGTAGGGACTAGGGGATTGTAATTCGGAGTATAATGGTACTATTGGGTAACCCCAGTAGTTCGAATAACAATCCCTAAATCCTAACCCCTAATCCCTAACCCCTTCTTCAAATCCCCAATTGCATAAGAATTAAACTGATAAAAAAGACATTAATGCCTATTGCGGCCAGCAGCAGGAGCCAGGATATTACTTCCAGAAAATAGGCTTTTCTGTTGTAGCTCCTGGCCATGGTTTCGCTGTCTCCGGGCAAAATACAGGAAATGGCAAACTCATCTAAGGGCTCTTTGGGAAAATCAGCATCTGTTTCCGTTTTATGAAGGGTTCCAAAAAAATGCCATTGGGATTTTTTTTTCTTCTCGGAAGCGGGAATTAGGAGCGGGACTTTTTTTATTATTTCAAAAGGAATAGTGTCATATAGCTTTTGTATGTATATTTCACCATTGGGAAGCGTGGATTGGGATTCGCCCTTTGCAAAGTATTCCCTGGGGAAACGCGCCAGATCCCGGTATGATCGATATAAACGGGCCCGCCACCAGAGCCGCCTGTAAAAAACGGTAAAGAAGAGACCCGGAGGTATAAACGGAATAAGAGGGGTAAAAAGCGCGATAAAAGCAGAAATCACGGTAAATCTATGAATTGGCCGGGACAGCAAAGAGACTGCAATAATGATCTGCGAAAATGCGCCCAGGACAAAGGCAATGGGTGTTAAAAAATTAAAAAATTCATTCCTGTGCCTGCCCGCGCGGACGGCCCGGACAGCTAACGCTTTTTCGGAGCCCTCATAAAAAATGATCAGCAAAGGATTTCCGGGAAGCGACACAAAGATATTGCGACCGCCCCTTTTAACCAGAGGCCCTCCAACAAAAACTTTTGCGTCTCCGGTAAGAGACGAAATCCTATCCCAGCGTATGCGCTCAGGGATTTCTTCTCCGGGATCAAAGACCTGAAAATCCCCCTCATCGCCCTTATTGGGAAACACATAAGTTCTGGCCCCTTGGAGATCCGCCTGGACTGTCAGATCTTTACTCCGTATCCAAAGGAGCGTTTCTGAATCTATTGATTCAAAGGTGCCGGTAAAACGAAAATCCCCGCTTTCTGCAAAATTAACCGTATCATAATCAAGCTGCGGCCTGCGCCTTAGTTCGCTAAAACGTCTGCGAAACAAGCGCCATCTTCTGCGTTCGATAAATGCGCCTGTAACGGGGGTAAGGCCGTAAAATAGAACCGCAAAAATTATCACTAGAAAAATCGCATTTCCCAGGGTATAATACCTCCATGAGCCAAACAACAAACAGTAAAAAAAACATTCACTGCCTGTGCGTTGGCAGTAACGAAACCAATTGCTGGATCTACACACTGCCTGATATTCGGTCTTGCGCGGTGATCGATCCCGGCGCAGACGCTCCTGTTATTATAAAACATTTAAGGCAACTAAACCTATATCCCAAATACATACTGCTTACCCACGGTCATTGGGATCACATAACCGCATTGCCGGAACTGCTCCAGGACTATGTCCAAAAACCAGAGTCTCAAGGGAACTCAGAGTCCCCTGCTGTCGCCATTCACCGGGACGATGCCTCTTACCTTAAAGCCAAACCTGACATACTTCTTTCTGACGGCGATATTATCGGCCCGTTCAGGGTAATTCATGTGCCGGGCCATACGCCGGGCAGCGTCGCGTTTTATGATGAGGGAGCTGATGTCCTGTTTAGCGGGGATACCTTATTTTTGGGAACCCGTGGCACCACTGATAATGAGGGCGGGGATCATGCAAAAATCATAAAAAGCCTGGAACTGCTTCTTTCCATGAAGAAGAGCATCAAGGTTTATCCGGGCCACGGCCATGAAACCACCATCGCAAGAGAAGCGGCACGGGGTTTGCAATATTTTATGTAGGAATTTGTTGATAACTTAATGGGAGCAAAATATAAGCTAACAATCCATCAATCCATTACAGAGCTTTCTCCAAAGGAATGGAACAGCCTTGTTACGCCTGAGACCGTCCCTTTCCTGGAATGGGAATGGCTTTCTGCCCTGGAAGAATCAGGCAGCATTTCTCCTGACACGGGCTGGAATCCCTTGCATTTCTGCCTGTGGGATAAAGAACGCCTTGTCGCAGCAGCGCCGCTCTACCTTAAGACCTCAAACGGCGGGGAGTACGTGTACGACTATTTCTGGGCCGATGCTGCCGAAAGCTTAGGGAAGTCCTGGTATCCAAAAATGCTGGGAGCGCCTGCTGCAACCCCTGCAGAAGGCTACCGTTTCCTCTTTGCACCTGGAACAAATGCGGAGGAACTTAGCGCAACTCTTCTTTATGCTGCCGAAAAAATATGCAGAAGTAACAATATCCCAAGCCTTAACCTGATCTGGGTCGATCCCCTTTGGGCAAAGATACTTCCTGGCATGGGTTACACTTCATGGGATCATTTGCATTACCTCTGGGAGAACGAAAACTTCAAGGATTTTGACGACTACCTTGCTCTCTTTTCCAAGAACCAGCGGAAGAATATCCGAAAGGAATACAGCCGCCACTTTGAACAGGGAATCTCCATCAGGGTTATTGATGGAGAAGAAGCTGAAGATAGCCTTTATCAAAAAATGTTTGAGCTATTCACTATTACAAACGACAAGTTTATCCCCTGGGATGCCCGGTGGGTGAACGAGGATTTTTTTAAGCGCCTGGGACAAACCAGCCGGAAGTCCACGGCCTTTGTCGAAGCCCACCGGGACAGCAGCGGCAAGACAGTGGCTATGGCTTTTCTGGTTCGAAAAGGCGACCGGATCTGGGGCCGTTACTGGGGCGCCTACGAGGAAATAAAGGACCTTCATTTTGCCGTCTGCTACTATGCCCCTATGGAATGGTGCATAAAAAATGGTATACGCTATTTTGATCCCGGCGCCGGGTCTCCTCACAAAATCCGAAGGGGCTTCAGGGTAAAACAGAACCGAAGCTGGCACAAGTTTTTTGATCCCCTTTTGGAACAGCTCTTCAAACAGAACATTAAAGCAGTAAACCGCCACGAGGCCGCGCACCTTGAAGCGCTGAATGCGGAACTGCCGTTTAAAATACTAGATAGCTAGAAAATCGAAATCAAGATTCCTCAGAATATCATCAGGCATTGTGTACTGAGCCAGTATGTTATCATAATAAGCCATAAAAAAGACATCTTCTGCTTCCTTCACAACTTTTTTCAGAATCATAAATCCATTTTCTGTGTAAAGACATCTCCTTATAAGATTATCAGGCATGTTGCTAATTTTCCCAATTAAAGCTTCCCCTTGTTTTTCAAAGGAAACTGTAATTCTCCAAGTATAATTCCTGCACGTCATAGTTTCTAAATCAGGTATCCATTCTCCGCTTACTATATTAAACATATTTCTACCCTCCATATATAAATTTATGGAGTTCGAAAATAAATTTCCACAAAAAGAGAAAAATTTACTTTATTAGCTTCTATAAAAAGTCAACCCACAAATAACCCTTTAGCCATCTTTTTTTCTCGTTTTGCTGGCAACGCCAGTCTTTCGTACATTTTTTTTCACACCATCACCTTTTTTCTCATCCCCAT
>JAIRUO010000244.1 GCA_031254385.1 Treponema sp.
GTCCTGTAGCTCAGTGGATAGAGCGGCCGCCTCCTAAGCGGCAGGTCGGCCGTCCGATTCGGCCCAGGATCAAGCTTTATTTCCCAAGTTTTATAATGCTAGGAGTTAATTATGAAAGAACGATCCTTTTTTACTTCCGAATCCGTAGGCGAAGGCCATCCGGATAAACTTTGCGATCAGGTATCTGATGCTATCCTTGATGCCTGCCTTAAAGATGATCCCCAAAGCCGAGTTGCCTGCGAAACTTTTTCGTCCGCTTCCCTTGTCCTTGTAGGGGGCGAGATCACTACCTCCACCTATGTTGATACTCATCACATAATCCGGGAAGTAGTGCGAGAAATCGGCTACACTGACCCTGCTTATGGGCTGGATTATCAGTCAATGGCGGTTCTGAACATGATCCACAACCAGTCCCCGGACATTAGCCAGGGAGTATCTGGAACCGGGCTAAAAAAATTCCAGGGCCAGCAAGGTGCCGGGGATCAGGGTATGATGTTTGGTTATGCCTGTAACGAGACTAAAGAACTCATGCCCCTGCCCATTACTCTGGCTCACAAGCTCCTGATCCACGCGTCAAAACTCAGAAAAAATAAGACACTTAAGTGGCTCCGGCCCGATTCAAAGAGCCAGGTAACAGTGGAGTACGAGAAAGGCAAGCCCATCCGCATTGATGCGGTGGTAATAGCTCATCAGCATGATCCCGATGTAACACACAAGGTGATTGAATCAACAATTATTGATGAGATCGTTAAGCCCATGCTTGAACCTACAGGCTTTTTGGACAAAAAAACCAAATACTACATAAACACCACAGGCCGTTTTGTTGTTGGAGGTCCTATGGGAGATGCCGGCCTAACAGGACGCAAGATCATTGCGGACAGCTACGGCGGCATGGGCCGTCATGGCGGCGGCGCTTTCTCCGGCAAGGATCCCACCAAGGTAGACCGTTCAGCGGCTTATGCCGCCCGCTATGTGGCAAAAAATATAGTTGCAGCCAAACTGGCTGACCGCTGCGAAATTCAACTGGCCTATGCCATTGGCGTTCCGTTCCCGGTTTCTGTAATGGTTGATACTTTTGGTACGGCAAAAGTGGATGAAAAGCGTATTGAAGAAGCGATAGCAAAGGAAAAGGTCTTTGATCTTACGCCTGCTGGAATCATCAAAGCCCTGGACCTCCGTCGCCCCATATACCAAAAAACCGCTAGTTACGGTCACTTTGGCCGCAGCGAGTTTCCCTGGGAAAAAACCGACAAAATCGAGGAATTAAAGAAAGCCATCGGTTAAAGTATTAATGGATCGCTTGCTTCTGTTTCAATCTATTCATGCCGCTGCAAAGGCGGATTTCTCCCGTTCCGGCGGGCCTGGTGGCCAGAATGTCAACAAGGTAAACACCAAGGTAACCCTGCGCGTAAAACTAGATGATCTTGCCGGCCTTAACGACATTGAAGCCGCCAGGCTACGGGAGACTCTGGCCTCGCGCATAACCAACAGCGGCGAACTAGTAATCAACGCCAGCGAAGAACGTTCCCAGCACACCAATCTGGAGCGGGCATACACCCGTATGGAAAGCCTTATTGTTAATGCCGCCCACCTGCCCCGCACTCGCCGTCCTACAAAACCTAGCCGTGCGGCCAGGGAAGAACGGCTTAATTCCAAACGCCGGCTGGCACTAAAAAAGGCGGAAAGGCACTTAAAAAATGGGGATTGAAAGGCGGCTGGTTGGAATAGGATAATTGGTTCTCTATAGTATTAGTCTTTATGTAGCTTTATAATCCCCATTAACAAATCATCCATTGCTTCACCTACATTTTTGCGTAGCTGTTTTTTCTTCATGTTAATAAATTCCGCTGTCTGCCGCACAGTATCATTTTTTCTATTGGATTCATCTTTTTTCTCAGGCGTCAATAACTCAAAAACCTCCATATTTAACGCACATGCAATTCTGTCTAAAGTTTTGTCGCTTACCCAGGTTTTACAGTATTCAATATCTACCATATGGGGCACGGAAATATCTGCATATTCGGCTAATTTAGCTTGACTAATATGCAATGCGGTACGGGTTTTTCTGATATTTTGAGAAAGGATTTTGCGTAAATCCTGTGGTTTCCTCATATCATAAAGATTATGATATTATCATTAATTCTAAAAATATGGTATTGACATAATTATTAGATTTATGGTATTATCATAAATAATAGGAAATCAGTTATGATTTCCGTGGCAGATTTTGAAATATCTGCCCAAAAATATAAGTAGAAAAAGGAAGGTATTCAAAAATGAAAAAAAAAGGGGTTATTTTTCTTGGTATTCTATTGGTTTTCACTTTTATTTTTGCGTCTTGTACAAGCTACAGACCAGTAGATGTTACAAACACTCAGGCTGCTCAGATTAACCAGGTTAACTTTCATGATGTTCAACCTGGGGAAAGGGTCAATACCATGTATATAAATCGTACCGGGTCTTTTATAAATGACCTTAATAAGGTTAAAAATGGTTCATGGTACGGTGCGCATCGAGACTTAATAGTCAGCGTAGAGGCTGTTCTAAAGAATGGCAAAAAAGCAATGTGGCGGATTGAATATGTTGATTAAGGGTTTGTTTCTCAGCTAAAAAAATATGGGAAATATTTACTCAATTCAAGGGGTGTTTTAAGGCCGCCCCTTGAATTGACAGCACTCGTCAGGTGCCAAATACCACCATTGTTCCTACAGCCGCGTGTTTCTTATCTCATTGATCGTATTTTCAATTGTCGCATTATTTGGATTGCCTTTCCTGGCCTCTTCCAAATATCTTAACGCTTGCTCATGATTGTTCATCCTGAAAAACATCATACCCATATAGTAATAGGCATCGTATACGTACGGTGAATTCACGCTTAAGTATAATTCTATAGCCATATCAAAGAAAGCCATTGAATTAGTATAATCGCCGACCATAAAGAATAACTCGCCTATACCGTAATATGATTCAGGATCGTCAGGGTCAATATCAACCATCTTTAGATACATCTCGAATGCGTCATTTAAGCGGTTCTGCAACCTATAAACAACAGCCAAATTCTGATAAGGTACTTTGTTTTTGCTGTTTATTGAAATGGAACGTAAATACATTTCTTCCGCTTCTGAAAGGCGGTTCTGCCTTCTGTAAACCATTCCCAGATGATCCATTGCGTCAACAAAAAGAGGATCCAGTTCAATTGCTTTTTTTAAATACTCTTCAGCCTCATTTAGCCTGTTTTCTGTTAAAAATTGGCTTCCTGTAGTGTAGGCTGTCAATGCTTCTGCATTTTGTGACGGAGCAGTCATGGGAACGGCTGCTATAGTTTTGATTTCCATTGATTCAGATTCAGTTGTATTGGGTGGCTGAGCAATTTCGGGCTTTGTATTTTCAGGTTCAATGTTTTCTGGATGTCTAAGCCCCGATTCTATACTTAACGGCTCAATTTCATCTTTCGATGTCATTGTTGTTGTCGTTGAACAACCCAAAATAAAAACAGAAACGAAAACCAATATAATAAATTTTTTCATACTGTCCTCCTGTTATTTCAAGTACGACCCATTGCCTTTTTTATCATTTTTGCCTTCTCTGTTAAATACGGTTCACAAATTTCATCTTGAATATCAATCTCGATTAATCCGTAGAAATACGGCGTTATTGAATAAATATTCCATAACAGTGTGATGTTATCTTTCTGGATATTGACAGAATCAGGCGACCAAATTTCATCTCTCAAGAAGCTATCAATTTCATAATTTGATTTAATGATTTCTTTTAGCACATCATCTGGAATTTGATTAACCAAATCGCTGAGGCCAAGTATTCTTTCTTCAGCAATATCCACTATATAATATTCAAACCAATAAAATCCGTGAGCCGCTCCGGCATAGTAAAGATAATAATGGTATTGGATAATTACGAATGAATCATCATAATATTCAATTGTATATCTTTCAATCAAGTCAGAATGGTAAAGATATACTGTTCCGTCTTCGCCTATCATTGGCAGATAATCATCTTTGTAAATGTCCCCGACAAATTCATTTTCACGCAGCGAAACGTAATCGTCAAAATTTTTGTTTTGGTATATTAGTCTCTCGATCAAACCGGAAGTCTTATTTGAATTGCTTGTATTTTCCAAATGAAATTCAAATGTAAACTTGTGGGTATCAAAAAACATTTTTTCATATTCATAATCTTTATGAATAATTCCGGACTCAATGGTTTCCTGCTGAGCAATTCTAGGCCCATGACTGCAACTGGCAACGAGAATTACAAAAAGAAAAAACGCTAATTTATATGCCTTCATTTACCTGTCTCTCCTTTGGACTCAAGCCCGGTTCAAATATAGTACCTTTATAAAGACTTTTATTCAATCTATAATTAACCCCTATGAAAGTTCTTGTAATTGGTTCGGGCGGCCGCGAGCATGCCCTGGTATGGAAGATAGCGCAGTCGGATAAAGTTGAGAAAGTCTGGGCCGCTCCCGGAAACGGGGGGACTGCCGGAGAAGACAAGGCCGAAAACTTTCCAATGGAAGCTGATCCCGCATCGGAGGAAGGCCAGAAGACCCTTCTGGAATTCGCCCAAAAAGAGAAAATCGATCTGACGGTAGTTGGGCCGGAAACTCCCCTGGCTGCCGGCCTGGTGGACAAATTCCGTTCCACCGACCTTGCCATTATCGGGCCTAATAATAAAGCTGCCCTGCTTGAAGCAAGCAAAGTTTACTCAAATACCTTTATGAACCGCCACAAGGTCAGAACCGCCAAACGCAAAAGCTTTAACGATGCTGCGGCTGCGGCTGCTTTCGTGGACGATCATTTTGGCAAAAAACGAAAATCCGAAACCGATGTTCTGCCCCTGGTCATAAAAGCTGACGGCCTAGCCGCTGGCAAGGGTGTTGTCATCGCAAAAACCCAGGAAGAAGCAAAGGAATGTGTTTCATCATTCATGAAAAAAGCAGCTCTGGGAGACGCAGGAAAAAGCGTGGTATTCGAGGAATTTCTAAAGGGCCGGGAAGTTTCTGTCATCGCGGCTGTGAGCGCAAGCCCTGGAAAAAAAGCGGTGATCCGGCCTTTTGTCCCGGCCAGAGATCACAAGAGTCGCTTTGAAGGAGGCGTAGGGCCCAATACCGGAGGCATGGGGGCCATTGCGCCGATTCCTGACTTTACAGCCGGACTGCAAAAGGATTTTGTAAACGCGATCCTCATTCCCACTGCCAAAGGCATGGAAGCGGAGAAAATGGATTACCGGGGGTTTATCTTTTTTGGATTAATGATACAGGACGAACAGTGCTATTTGCTGGAGTACAATGTACGCTTTGGCGACCCGGAAGCGCAGGCAATACTGCCGCTGTTGGATTCGGATTTAACCGATCTCTGTCTCTCCATTTTGGATAACAGCCTTGTATCTTTCAATCTAAAATGGAAAAAAAATCATTGCTGCGCACCTGTGGTTGTAGCAGCCGGTTATCCTGAATCCTACCATAAGGGTGATCCAATAGCGTTTAATCACGCAAAGCTGAATCAGTCAGGCGCAAAGGTTTTTATTGCGGGAGCTCAAAGGGGAAGCGGCGGCCCCTTGGGTTCTGGGCTCCGCACATCAGGAGGCAGGGTACTGGCTGTTAGCGCCTTGGGGAAAGACGGAGAAGAGGCCCGGACAAAAGCGTATGGGGCTATGAGCTTTATTGGTTTTGAAGGCATGTCCTATCGTAAAGACATTGGCCTTTATATCGCATCTAACTCAAAAGAAGAAAACAATGAGTAGTGGCAGTACCATTTTATGGGCAATAATTATTCAATTTTCGCTTATTCTTATAAGCGCGACTTTTGCCCTTGCGGAAATTTCACTTCTTACAATTAACAAAAACAAACTAGAAAGCCTTTCCCTTCAGGGCAGCAAAAAGGCCAAACACCTTTTATCCCTGCTGAGTGATCCGGGAAAATTCCTTGCAACTATCCAGGTCGGGAATACCCTGACAGGTTTTTTGGGTAGCGCATTTGCGGCAGAAAATTTCTCCGGCTTTTTGACAGCTTTTCTTGTTTTCATCAGGATACCTCTTCCGCAAAAAACCTTAAGCACCATATCGGTAGTTACAGTTATCCTTGTACT
>JAIRUO010000257.1 GCA_031254385.1 Treponema sp.
GATAACATTCTGATTATGAATGAATCCGATTACAACAAATTAACATTATTTAGTTCTATTTATAAATGGATAAATAGGAAGATGGTAAAAATAGAATTTCAGAAGGATGTTCGTTAAAGTTCGTTAAAGGAAGTTAAAGGTCCACTTGGTCAGGGCTGAAGCGGATTTCGCGAAGGCAGAGGAATTAAAACAAGGAGAAATAATTTTAAGTCTAGCATCCTTTGACAGACTTATGTGATATAATATAGATATGAAAACAGAAAAACAGCCGTCAAGGTTATCGCTGCCAAAGAGGGCGCTTCCTCGGATTTTCAAGATTGATGCAGCAATCGCTTCGGGAAGGTATCCCAACTCTGAGGAATTGGCAAGAATGTGTGAGACCAGCATTTCTACCATAAGCCGCGACATTGAGTTTATGCGGGATCAACTTGGTGCGCCGATTGATTATGACTACTTTAACCGGGGCTACTTTTACACCGAAAAAACGTTTCGGCTCCCGGCAGGTTTTGTAGGTGCAGATAATATGCTGGCTTTGGGCATGGCAAAAAGCATACTTTCGCTGTACCGTGAAACTCCCCTGTATGAAGCGTCCGTCAATCTCCTGGAAAGCATCATCGCCCCCATCGCTTCTGACGGAAACCGGGACTGGCTAGAAAACCGTATTGTGGTTCCGCCTGTGGCTTCGGCCAAAGTAGATCCTGATATTTGGGAAGTTATTGTTGGCGGCCTCAAGGGAAACCTCATCATCACCTTTGATTACCTTGGTACTTGGGACGAGGATTATCAAAGCCGGAGGGTGCGCCCCTATCAGCTTCTCTTTGATTCTGGCGTGTGGTATTTGTACGGCTTTTCTGACGAGCGCAAAGCCGTGCGTGTTTTTTCTCTATCAAGAATGAAAAATGTCCAGCTTACCAAGGATGGTTTTGCGCTGCCAAAGAATTTTGGTTATGCTAATTTAACAGGGGACAGCTACTTCGGCGTTTTTATAGGCCAGGAAAAATACCGGTTTGTTATAGACTGCTATGAAGATGCGGTTATCTTTGCCAAAGAACGCAAATGGGCAGCTAATCAAAAAATTACTGAAAATGATGATGGCATAACCATCGAATTTACCAGTACGCAATATGATAAAGTATTAAAGTGGGTGCTGTCCTGTGGCTACAAAGCCGTTCCGCAAGAACCGCAACAACTGGTTGATGATTGGAAATGGCATGTGCGGGAAATGAAGAAGCTGGCAGGAAAATAAAAATATGAAAAGAGCGAGTATAATTTCGGACGAGGCAAAAGCAGTTAATTTCCGTGAAGTCTGTATGGGGAGTATTGCGCCTAACACGCTTTACCGCAGTAGCCACCCTATCAAGGACAACCAGCAGGAAAAGGCTCTTTCGCTGCTGGCATCAAAGGCCCGTATCGCGGCGGTGCTTAATTTGTGCGACACCAACTCAGAAATAGTTTCAAAGGCTATATTTTCCCCTTGGTACAATAAGCTCCTTAAAAATAACCAGGTCATTGCCCTTGGATGGGGCTTTAACTGTACCAGCGAAAATTTTAAGAAGAAATTTAAAAAGGGCCTCCAATTTATCATCAATACCGAAGGCCCCTGGCTTATCCATTGCTTTGCCGGCGTTGACCGGACAGGCTTTATTTCCATGGTCTTGGAAGCCTTTATGGGGGCAACTCTGGACGAAATAAACAATGATTATTTGCTGTCCTTTAACAGCCACTATGACTCGGCTATTTTCGGAGTAGTGAATAAAACTGATTCACAGGTTGTCATGCAGCTTCAGTCGGCGATGAGTGATTCACAAGCCATAAATGATCAAAATTTACAGCAAGTCGCCGAAAGCTATTTGAGGGAAAAAATCAGTCTATCCGCTGAAGAGCTTGAATTATTGAGAAATAAGCTGTCTGTGCGCCCTTGCCCGGATTAAGGCGTTTCCGCTATACTGGCATCATGAGGCTATTCTGGTCATTGCCTATGCTCTTCCTCATTACTGCGCTTTCTGCCCAGCAGATGCCGGGCGAAGTAGGCATTGACATAGAAGACGAGCCAGTAGCCACGCCTTTTCCCCTGGCCCTGGTTTTGGAAGAGGCTGAATTCTTCCATGACAATATAGCATGGCAGCCTGACTGGCCTTTGGAATTTCCCGTGGACGCTTTTAGGCCCGTATCCAATGACTGGCTCTCAATTACAGTAGCTTATGGCGATATTCAATACAGCTTTAGGCGGGATAATAAGAGTAAGCTGTTGGAATTCCCTTTTATGCTCGAAGGCTCTTTTGTTCAGGTACGCCTTGAGTACAGCGCCGATGTTACGGGAGAAGATCTGCTCAAATTTATTTATGTGGGAGAAAACGCAAGGCTGGAAGTTCTGGAATATTTAGACGGTCGGCCTTCTTTGATAAGGGTATTCAGTGACGGCATATATTCTTTTGTTCTCATAAGATATGGCACAGGCGTTATTGTCGAATCATGGTTTGACCGGGACGGGGTTTTTCTGGATATGTTTGAGTACAGGCAATCGCCCGGATATGAGCGTATAACAAGGTATAAATCGTTTTCTACACAGGAAGAAAGTTTAATATATTTTGACAGCCGCTATCTTGTTACAGAGAAGCGCAATAGTGGCGGAATTTATTCTGTTCATTATATAAATGAAGACCTCCCCAGGTACTGGAACCGGCAGTACCCGGAAGCAGAGGCGGAATTTTATTC
>JAIRUO010000273.1 GCA_031254385.1 Treponema sp.
CTCCCGTAGCACCGGCGTATGTATTACTTCCATTAACCGGGGTTTCCGCTAAACTGCGGTGCCGACCACATTTGATCCAAAGCTTTGTTAACCTGCTCCTCACTCTCTTTCTCGTATTCAGCGTAATTTCCTGAATCCCATATTTCCAGTCGGTCTACCTCTCCTTCTATTACCCCTTCCAGTATTAGTTCCAGAATTGTAATCTCACGGGAAAGACAGGCATGATTCCTCAGACTTAGAGGTAAGATAATGCGTCCGGCCTTGTCAATCTCCATCTCCGCTTTTGGCGCTATAAACCGACGTTGAAGGTCATACCTTTTATTAGAAGATAGATTGGAGTGATCCATAAAAAGTTTTTTGGTAAACTTCACATAATCTTCAGGGGCAAACACCCAAATGGATTTAGTATCTCCTTTTGTGAGAATTATCTTATTTTCCTTCAAACTTCCCCGAATCCGAGCCGGTAAACTAATCCGGAACTTCTCATCCAGGGTTCCCGAAAACTCCATTCCACATTATCCTATTAAATCCCATTTTTTACCACTTTGTAACCTTATAACGAATAAAAACGCCCGTCAAGAAGCAAAAACAGAAAAAATTATGCTTAGTAGACATTTTTTTGCAATATACTATACGGATGTAAAGTTTTTTATCATTATTGCACAGGATTCGCAAAACAAGCTATGATCTTTCTATGTACATGGAAGATTTTTATATAGTCTTTCCCGAAGGAGATACCCAGGAAGTATCTGGCCGGCTCAGGGTGAACCAGCTTGTTGATGTAAACGGGGCCCCTCTTCCCCTGCCCCTTCCCACCAACCGCATGATAGTTTTTAGGGTCTCCAGGATAAGCACTAAAGAAAAAAAAGGCAGCAGCGAAACCTACCATTATCTGGAACTTATGAGCGCCCAGGAACTGCTTGAATACTCTGTATAAGTGTATAAGATTGGGGTATGAATATTGGGGTTTTAAAAGAGAGCAGCCTGCATAAATACCTTAAGTTCCAATACTCAGGCGCAGATGGAAAAACCGAGATTCCTGTGGGAGACTATGTCTGCGACGGGCAGACCGTAGACGGCGAGCTTATTGAAATCCAAACCGGGAGCTTTGGCCCTCTAAAAGAAAAAATCAAAAACCTTTCCCAAAAGAACAAGGTTAGGATTATTTACCCTATAATAAAGTGTAAATACATAGAAGTTTATGATGCTGACGGAAAGTATCTAAGAAAGAGGAAGAGCCGCCTAAAAGGCAGTTCCTGGGATCTGTTTAATGCCCTTCTTTATGCGCCAGAATTGGCTCAAACCCCAGGCGTAATCATTGAACTTGCATTTATTGATATTGTAGAAAAGCGAAAAGAAGACGGCAATGGCCCCTGGCGCCGAAAATTCATAAGCATCGGAGACAAAATACCTTATGCCCCAATTAATAGCTCCGCCGGCTATGAATCCATCGTATTGAGCGAACTGAATGATTATTACCGTTTTTTGCCTTTCACGCCAAAACAAGATTTTACCGTGAGCGATCTGGCGAAAACCGCTGGAATCTCCGTAACTCTAGCGCGAAAATGCCTCTATGTGCTTAACAAATTAGGTCTTATTGAACGCATAGGAAAGAAAGGAAACTCGTACGTATATAAATTAGGATATAGGGTGTAGGATTTAGGATTTAGTGAATCCCTACATCCTAACCCCTACATCCTAACCCCTAAAATCCTACCAAGTGTCCAGCATGTCGTCGGGGTCTCTGTTATTCTCTGCAAAGAGGTCGGTAACAGCCCTTAGATCGTCAAAGTAGACATAATAGCTTCCGTAGGCTTCCATGGGATCTACCTCGATACGGAAACCGGTTATTTTTATGCCCATCTGGTTATTGTAGTGGTAATTCCTCTGGACTATGCCGCTGATGCCATCATCCGCCTGGGGAGGTATGGCAACGGTTAGTTTTTTCCAGCCCTGGAAATTAAGCCTGCCTACAAACAATTCAAAGGGGCGGCCAAAGAAATCTTCGATCATAATATAAAGCTCATGATTAAAGTTTCTGCCTGCAACCCATACCGACACGGTCTTGGTTATCCCTTCGATAGGAATTGGCCTTGTGGGGTAAATAGTAAAACTAGTATGACCCCTTCGCAAATAATCGACCCTGACACCCAGGACATTAACATCAGGTATGTCCATCCCTTCTTCATCGGGGATAGGCTCTTTTCCAAGGGGGTTTCCCCTAAAAAGCCTGGATGTAACATATCCGGTATCCGAAGACATATAGGAACGCCAGAACCCGTCCCTTTCGAATTTGTCTACAGAGACTTCTTTTAAATACTGCTGGGCAGCGTCAATTCCTATCCTGGTTGGATCTGCAGCGCCTACCTCAGCACGCTGCTGCGCCGCAAGCATTCCGGTAACAAAAAATAATACCAAAATAAATGTTAGTATACGTTTCATTTTTGGCCTCCTCCTTATCTGCCGCTCGACCACAGTTCTTGAACGCGGTCAGGGTTGGCAAGATCGCTGCCGTCAAATAAACTCTCAAAGACATCGGTCAATACTTTGAAATGATCAATGTAGATATAGAAATTGTCTACCGCCGCCGTCGGGGTTGTCCAAATGCGGAATTTTACAAAGGAAAGGCCGGCCAAATAAGGCAAAATAGGCCTGGACTGCGGAATATTAGTGGGAAGTCTAACCCTCAAATTCCTCCAGCCCTGGTATGCAAGGGAGCCTAAATAGACACTATGCACTACCCCTCTGTAATCGCGCAGGTAGATCTCAACATAAAAATTATGGTTAGCGCCCCAAATCCAGGCGTCAAAATCCCTAATCCTGCCGGGTAAAGGTATTTCAAAAGCCTCCCCATCATCGCCGACCGGGTAAAGATCGATCCAGTTATAACCCCTGCGGTCGAATTTGCCCCAGATGCCCAGGCTCAAAATCTCCCTTTGAGGATTGCTTCCATAAAGAACCTGCGGAAAAGCATTCACATAATTCATTCTTGGATAGTTTTGATCGTCAATAACCGATGCAAATTTGCTGGCGTCAACCTTCCATGAAAAATCATAAGAATAGGTTCTGCTTCCTATAGTCCATTCGTGATGAGTATCACCGCCAAAGTCTTCCACCGTTATTGAGACGAGATCTACGGTATTTTCGTCTCCAAACGCTGTCGATCCGGCCATCCCTGCCATAAGTATTAAGCAAAGCGCAAAACTTAATGCTTTGAAACTGCCATGTTTCATCAAATACTCCTTTATCCATTCCGTGATATATATTATAAAGAACACCCTAAATTATAAGGCTTTTGGGGAGTTTTGTCAAACCTCCGCCATCAATAGCCCTTAAAAAGGCACCCAATAAGGATATATTGCATTATCGGCTTATATGTGCTTCCAGAGCCACTTTTTTTTGTTTTTTTGGGGGAAACGGAGTCGCCTTTTTAACCACGGATTTACACGGTATACTCAACCGAACCGCACAGCGTTGTCGTATCAACGATACGCGGTTCCCCTCTTAATTTTAACGGATGGACATGGATTGGAAGGTATCGGCTGCCGCTTTTGCCTTCATGATCCTATATCTTCTCAATAGCCTCCAGGGGAAGATCGGTATACTCGGCTATTTGAGCAGTCGGTACTCCTTTTTCTTTCATTTTCTGGGCTATTTCATATATACTTTCTGCCTTGCCTTCTGCCTTACCTTCTGCCCTTGCTTCTTCACGATCAGTATTTCTCCAACTTGTGATGTCAGAAAGTCGCATCAGGTGCATCTCATAGGCGCGGATCGCTTCCTTGTCCCCGGTTACATATACCATCCGTTCATCCGCTTTTTGTATGGCCTCGTCCATATTTACTACCTCCGTTACCAGTTCAGTCGGGCTGTTCGGGTCAAACCAGGTCAGCCAGCGGTGCAGGGGTTCGTTCATTATATCTTTCTCTCCCTGCCTCCTCCATTTTACCATATCCAGAAAGTGTATTTCCAGTACATCAGTCA
>JAIRUO010000036.1 GCA_031254385.1 Treponema sp.
CTTAATGGATATTATATTTTGGTACTGCCTTTGACAATCTCTTGTTAAATGACTATTGTTTACAGGATTATGCAGATAATTGAATGGGAAACTTTTCTTAAAGAAGGACTTCCTGTGGGTACCGGCTTTTCCGCAATGACCGTTGGAATCTTTGACGGGGTACACCGTGGTCACAGGGCCTTAATAGAACGAATAATTCAGTATGATAAGTACCTGCCGGTAATAATCACTTTTAAGAATAATGATAAAAAACCGAGCAATTCCCAAATCGGCGATATTCTAAACTTTGGACAAAAAATGCGCATCTTTGAATGCTTAGGTGTTGCAGTAACAGTAAGCGCAGAATTGAATGAATCTTTTATGAGCATGAAAGGGGCCGATTTTATGAGTATACTCCGGGAGCGTGGCAAAATGGGTTTTCTTGCCATAGGGAGCAACTTCCGTTGTGGCGCAGGCCGGGACACTGACGCGCATAAGATACAAAAGTTAAACGCCCAGGCAGGCGTTTCCACGGAAATAATTGAAGTTCTTACGGAAGATGGCGAAGCCATTAGTTCCAGCCGCATCCGCAACGCCATTGCCCAGGGCAGGCTCAAAGAAGCAGAGGCAATGCTGGGTCGGCCTTTTGCCCTTAATGTCTCTGATGCCACCCAACAGCTATGAGGTTTTACAGCTATTACTTGTTTTTTTCATCCATTAATGATATAGAAATGGTATGAGATCACAGACTTTTAGGCTAATTACAGTATGTTTAGTGGCAGCGGTTCTGGCGTTTTCCTGCGCCTCTAGGCCGATATTTATACCGGAGGACTTGACTGCCCCGGAGCTGATCCAGCGGGCCCAGGAAGCAAGCGACCGGAACCGTTATAATAACGCGCTTCAATATTATGAGGCAATTCTGGAAAGATTCCCTTTTAGTTCCGAATTTGTCTGCGCCGCAGAATATGAAATCGCCTTTATCCATTACAAGCAAAAAAAATATGACCTGGCAAAAAGTGGGTTCAACGCGCTTCTGGAACGTTATAATACGCCGGACGGGGAACTACTCCCCCCACAGTTTAAGATTCTGGCGCTAAAAGTCCTGGGAACAATAGAAGAAAGAGAAGGCGGGAAAAAGTAATTGTAGTCCTACTGCGGAAGCAGAATTGCGGATACTTTTATATTCCGTTCTCTGGTCGCGTCTTCGACCATGGTTTGTGAGATTCTGCCCCTCTGCCTGGGATGCGGAGGAGCATCGCCAATGAGTATCATGAGGCGGCTTTCGGCTTCCCAGGAAAACTTGGTAGCGCCTTCGTACAAAGCCTCGTACACAGCCTCGGGTATATCCCCGCCTCCCCTGACCTGTATTGCGTTTAAATTCCTTTGAAAAAGGGCAAAATCTTTGGTAAAAGGTATGACCCGGTTAAGGTACTCATCATAATAATCCTTATAAAGAACCATTCCTATTCTCCAGTCCGTAAAGTTACTGACCGTCTCCTGCAGCATTGGGGTAAGCATGCGGCGAACCCCGTCAATATCGTTCTTCATGCTTTCGGTGGTGTCCAGACAGATGACTATATCAACGGACTTTCCTCTTTCTGCCTCAAGAATTCTTCTTATCATATCTACAAGATCTTCCGGGTCTGCAGCATAGAGGAAAGATCCGCCCCCCATATTGGAGATTTCAGAAAAACTGGCAACTGCCTCGCTGGAATAATTCCCCGGAATGCCTTCACTGGGCCTTTGAAGAGCCTGAATTACAAAAGGGTTATCGCTAAAAGTGCCTCTATAATCGCCATAAGGTAGGCTGAACGCCCGCAGATTCAAATAAGTCCCATTGGCCACATCGACTTCGCCGTGTCGGGTGTTTTCATATCCGTAATGGAGTATCCAGGGGACAAAGATATGAAACGCCTCTCCTAGCACAGGGTGATTTTCCGTTCGGGAGCTTATCAAAGAATAGAGGTTACCTTCTTGGGGAAGGGGGCTGCCGTCCAAAATCCGGATTTCATCGCCGTTTATGGGGTTCCATTCGGAAGCGCGGTAAGCATAATTGTCGGCTTGCAAAGTGGGATCCCTGGTGGTTTCGGTTATAAGCACCGAGCCAATTCCGGGCTTTTTACGGATAAAAAGGTGGAATCCGCCGTCATAACGCTGTTCAATATAGAGATCATCCGTATCAATATATAAAGATGGATTCGGCAGATACTGGCCCCAGGCCGCCTCTGCCAAAATGAAAAGACTAAAAAATACCAGGATACTTTTTCTTATCATTTAGTAATTATCGGCTATAAATCAAAAATAGCCCTAAAGATAAACCTGCGTACGTATGTACTAAACAATGAATGGTGTTTATAATTCAATGTATTACAATAAGAGTATTACAAGGAGAAATCATGCGTTCCCACAAAGAACAAGCAATAGAAAACAAGATCATTCAAATGCTGGAGTCCCTTAACCTTACCGGTAAGGCTCTGGCAGCGGCAAAAGTGCTATTGACGGATGAAGAAATACAGGCTGCGCAGGAATACGCTAATACCGTATCTATTGTACGCCTCAATTTTAATGATCACGGCCCCGTCCACATGCGTACCGTTGTCTTAAACGTCATCATCATGGCCTCTCTGCTTAGGCAGGCAGGCATAAAGACAAATCTAGAGAAAGAAGAATGTGGCGATTTTGAAGACAGCCTTGTCGCAATGATGTTTGCCGCCATGCTTCACGATCTGGGCATGGGCATAGGCAGGCATGATCACGAACTCCACAGCACCTATTTGTCCTACCCCATTATGGACAGGCTGCTGGCTCAGGTTTACTCTGGAAAATTGCAGAGCAAGGTCATAGTCCGCAGCATGGCCATAGAAGGCATATCAGGCCACATGGGCAACAGGGCCATCTATTCCCTGGAAGCGGGCATTATCCAGGTGGCTGACGGCTGCGACATGACCAAGGGCAGGGCCAGAATACCCATAGCCCTAAACGATACGCCCAGGGCAGGACACATTCATCAGTATTCTGCCAGTTCCATAGAAGAAGTAAAGCTTACCGCAGGCGCTGAAAAGCCCATACGCATAGACGTTTCCATGTCCAGCGACGTTGGCCTCTTCCAGGTAGAAGAGGTACTGCTGACCAAGATCGCCGCAAGTACGGCCAAACCTTTTATTGAGTTATACGCCCAAGTGCTGAATGGGGCGGCTAGAAGGTATTTGTAGGGTTAGGATTTAGGGGTTAGGGGTTAGGATTTAAGGTAGTTATCTTAACTATTGGGGTGCCAACTGGACTTCCCCCGGCTACCAAACAACGAACTACATCCTAAATCCTGAATCCTACATCCTAAATACAAACCACCAAACAATACCGTTTCTTCCCAGCCCGCAACATCAATTCGCCACTGGCGTCAAAGCTATCGAGCCGGATGAGGGCGGCGGCGTCTTTTATTGCTTCAAGCTTTCCGTCCGGGCCTGAAACAAAGGCGCCTCCCTGCTGAACTAGGCGGCGGGCTTCGCTCTTGGTGGGAGCAAGGCCGGCATCACAGAAAAGGTCTACGATGTTATAGCCTGCTTCAAAATTAGCTCGCTTTAGCTCTGCCCTGGGCATGGCGTTCCTGTCGCCCTCGCCGCCAAATGCAGCTTTTGCGCCGGACATGGCCTTGTCAGCCTCTTCCTTGCCGTGAATCAGGGCCGTAACTTCCCAGGCCAGGCGTTCCTTGGCCTCGTTAGGGTTTTTGCCGGGGGCGCTAATGGTTTCGCACTCCCCTACTGGCAAGAAGGTAAACATTAAAAGGAAACGCCGTATGTCAGCGTCCGGTATGTTACGCCAATACTGAAAAAAATCGTAGGGGCTGCACTGGTTGGGATCGAGAAACAGAGCGCCTTTTAGGGTCTTTCCCATCTTCTTGCCGTCGGAAGTGCCAATGAGGGGAAAGGTCAGACCAAAAGCCTCGGCCCCTTCGATACGGCGTATAAGGTCAGTCCCTGCCACTATGTTGCCCCACTGGTCATCGCCGCCTATCTGGAGGCGGCAGCCGTAACGTCGGTAGAGTTCCAGAAAGTCATAGCTTTGAAGAATCTGGTAATTGAATTCGATAAACGAAAGCCCGACCTCCATGCGTATCTTGTACGCCTCAAAACTAAGCATGCGGTTTACTGAAAAATGGCTGCCTATGTCCCTAAGAAAGTCAATGTAGTTAAGGTTAGCAAGCCAGTCCTTGTTATTAACGCTCCTGGCTGTATCATCGTCAAACTTTACAAAGCGGTCCAACTGCGCTCGTATGGAATCGGTGTTTTTATCAAGCTGTTCATAAGTCAGCATCTGGCGCGTTTCTGATCTGCCCGAAGGGTCGCCAATACGGGCAGTGCCGCCGCCTAGCAGGGCAAGGCCCTTATGCCCTGCATCGCGCAGATGCCGGAACGCAAAGTAAGGAACCATGTGCCCTATGTGAAGGCTGCCGCCAGTCGGGTCGGTTCCTTCGTAAAAAGTAACAGGGCCTTCGTCCATTAGGCGAGAAAGCCCCTCCTCGTCGGTGCATTGCTGTATAAAGCCACGGGTTTTAAGGTTCTCAAGTGCTGAATTCATATTGAAACAATATACTCTATTTAGGGATTAGGGACTAGGGGAACAGAGTGGACTGGCACACCATTTCGTGTCCTAACCCCTAACCCCTAATCCCTAATCCCTAACTGGTACACATCAATTTCATATATCAGTTCGCCGGAAAAGGCATCGTATACCCTTCTCTTAAAAACCAGGGGGACAGAAATATCACCGACTTTGAATTCCGTGAATTCATCCACGATAATAATAACCTTTACAATTTGATATTCGCTTGCCAGCCTTCTTGTTTCGTTTTCTGTTATTAGCCATGCACTTCTGTTTATTTCTGGAGTTTGAGGCCATATATTACCAATAAAAAAGGTCATCAGGGCGTTTTCGTAAGTATCGTTAAAATCCGCATTAGGCGCCATGTGGCCCCTGTCATACCCTGAATAAGTATAATCATAATGAGACGGCAAAGAATATCCGTTTTCAAGTAAAAGGGTTTGCAGAAAACCGCCGTCCCTGTCCTGGCTAAATATGACGGAAGGCCGGGTTACGCCTGTGCTTTCTGCCCTTTCTCTGGTTAGGACATACTCGATTATATGCGGCCCTTTGTTAATGGCGTCATAGCAGCCGCAATAAAGAATTTCATCATTAAGCATAACCTCAAAATCAAAGTGGCCTTCCAGTTCGCAGGGAAAGGCAAATACGGCGCGTAAGATTAGAAAAATTAGGCCGATTATTCGTGCCATTTTAGTTCCAGGACTCCTGTCCGACAAGGTGTGCGCCTATATCTGCCTGACTATCCAATGAGTTGGGTGGTTTGCTTTTAGTTCAGCATACTTTCTTTGCTTTATAGTTGGGTCACTTTCTAATTGCCAGCTATACACCTTTGCTGGTATATAATCAGGGTTGGTTGACAGCAGATCATTTATAAATACCAGTGCGACCTCATTTTCACCCAATTGTATTAAGCTTTCTGCTGTGTGCAATAGAATCAGCGGATGAACAGAGCCAAATCTTTCATAATACCTTAGCCCAAGCTCAGTTATAAGCATTACTGCAAGGGTCGGATTATTCGTATAAATGTAATACTCGAACAGACCTAAAAAAAGATCTCTATTTTCTGTAGAAACATTAAAGCGCAAAGTTATGTCCGTTAAATATGCGCTTATAGCGCCATTTGCGGCTGGATCATCATTCCCGTTAAACATATTAAAACCATTATCCATGAATTGCAGCACATTGTTATTGCTGGATATATTTGTAAGGGGCGATTCAGATATGACCCAGAATGGAATAATTAAAAGGTCATGATAAACATCAAGAGTGCCATCCCCGGTTACGTCATATAAGAGCACGGTTTCGTCATTTTCATACTGCATGACCCCAAAAACGGTTGAACCCTGAACCAAAAATTTTATGTCAGTTTCTGTTGTTTCTGCCTTGTATTTCAAAAAATCAACCCTTCCGTCAGGTACATTAACAATAAAGGTTCCATAGGTTAAATACTGCGTTGGATTTCTGCTTAAGTAATCAATGATATTATCACCTATGTTAAAGGTTATCTGCTGGGACTCAATAGGTTGGGACTCAATAGCTGTCGTCGATGCGCAGCTTGCCATGATTGCGATTAGCAAGATATTAATGAAAAGGCTAAAAAACAATAAGATAAACGACTTGAAAACTAAAACCGGACTTTTGAGGATACTGATTGTGTTCGTATATTTCATATTTTCCCTCACTTTATAATAATAATGGCACTTTATAATATTGTCAACGTATAATGCGATCCTGTCTATCTCGCAGAATACGGAAAAGGATCAGCTTTGTCGCCGTTCTTCTATTAATCCTGCAATATCGTTGATTATATACTCTGGCCCTGTAGTATGCAGAGCGCCGTAACAGTCTACAATATAATCAGATATTTCGTATTGGCAAAATAGATCCATCACCTGTCTGCCGCTTAATTTATAGGCGGTCTTGTATATCTCAATGCAATACACTAAAAATTTGGTTGCGTTATCCATACTATACCTCCTCTGGGTAATTAATGGTTCCGGTTTCAAGTCCTTCCTCAAACAGCTCATATAAAGTTAGAGGACTTAAATGCCAAAGTTTGCTCTCTTCGTTTTCCAGCACTGCGTATAATGCTGAAGTATAAAACAATGTTGTCGCCTCAATATTGTTAAGCTTTCTATTATCCATGATTAACTGAACAATCGAAGGGTTTATAATAGCCAGAAGCGCAGACAATTTTTCAGGTGTCATTGTTCCGCTCCTGGCTCAAATGAATTTAAAAACTTAAGCAAAGACAATGCTTTTTCGGTTTTAAAAACAAACTGGCTATACAGCTTTTTTACTTTCAAGGCTTCAAGGGTCTGTTCAACATTTAATATACCCTGTTCATATACAATTAGAGTTGCAAACACGTCATCATTGGCAACCGGCCCTATAACCAGGTCATACATTTTCCCGGCATATATGCCCCGCCTGTTCTGATGAACAAAATCAAGCCATAATCTATCGGGGGCCGGGAACCGCAGAATATCTAGCATGGATTCTGCGACATTCATATCAAGATCATAGATGCTTACCGATTGGCTCTTTTGCGCTTTTCGATTCATCATTTTCTGGGCAAAATCAATTGCCTGTTCCTTGTTTACGGTTGTATAAAATCCAATGCCAAAATCCAGATTTTTCCTGGACAGCTTAAGATTGGGACGTTCGACTGCTACATTACTGCCATGATAGAGGTTCATTTCCTTTATAGAATATCATAAAGCTGCGGTTTTTTCCAGATATTGACAGGCAAAAAGTCCTGGGATTAAAATTATAGTGGGTATGTCTTTATAGAAGGAGCCAGTTTCCATGAAGAAATCAGTATTATTCATCATTATTTTTCTCATCTTTAATTCCTTATTATTTGCTCAACTCACCAGGGCCCAAATGTGGGCAATATCATTAACCGGTATAATGACTGAATTAAACAGCAGCAACCGCAATACCCTGCACGCCAGTACGATGAACGATAGCGGCAGAAATACCTGGCTGACTGTATTGAGGCGGGATTGGGGTATAACCACAAGGGAACAATTATTAGAAACCCTGGACAGGATGGAGGTTGGCGGCCATGCGGCTGCTTTTAGGGAAATTCAGCAGATCATTTCTGAAGTCAACAGCGTAAGCACTGAAGCTGCGACAAGGGCTGTATTAGCGAAATACACCTGGGATCAAACAAAACTAAACCGCTTTAATTATACATGGAACAACTGGTACCAGTATCATAACCGTACAATAAAGGCATGGGATTTGGGCAGGAATATTTCCCTGTGCAGATGGGGTTATAACGTGGGCTTTATCACGGAAGACGAAGCATGGAAAAAAATTATGCATTACGCAAGCCTGATCCAATCGCTTTACAGCTCATGGGCAGAATACGGATACGACTATTATATGGGCAGGATATTCTGGGCTTCGGGGTTTAGAGAGGAAGAAAGCTACCTTGCCAGAACTGAGCCTGTGTACAGAAAATTGCTAAACAGCTACTGGGGCTGGCTTGACTGGGATATTGATTTAGATGAGCCTGAAACGGCAGTCCCCGTAAATACCATACGTTATTTGAGGCCCGATGACGATGACGGAACTAGGCAGTTCTGGAACAATGATCCGGATTTATATGGCGTGTCATCTTACCATTATATGCCAAACCCCAATCCGAATCCGAATGTCTATGAATGTAGGGTAAAAAAAATCAGCGGCAATGATACCAACGGTTACGGATTAATATTTTGTGCTGATGATTCAGGTGCAAACAATGTCAGTTTTTACCGGTTATTAATTAGCGTAAACGGCAGGTTCAACTTACAAAAGAGAACCGTGAGTACCTGGACCACCCATTTAAGCTGGAGAGATTCATCGTTCCTCAACTCAGGCTATAATGTATACAATACGATAAGGGTGGAAAGAGAAAATACTGCAAATGGCGCAATCTTCAGAATTTACTTCAACGGCAACTTTGTCGTAGACTTTGATGATAGCAACCCGCTTCAAGGCCGCAGAGCCGGCATGGCAAGCTCTACAGGCGATATGGAAATGGAACTATTTCCTTTTATTCCGTTAGATGTGCGTTTTATTTTTTAGAACGGAGCTTATATGAAGAAATGGGCATTATACTGTTATTTATTTTAGAGAGGCTGGTTTCCATGAAGAAACATCTAGTATTCGTCATTATCTTTCTGATTATTAATTCCTCATTATTTGCAGAACTCACAAGAGCCCAAATGTGGGCAATATCATTAACCGGTATAATGACGGAAATTAACAGCAGCTACCGTAATTCGCTGAACGCATACGCGATGGACGCAAGCGGCAGAAATACCTCGTGGCGTTTATTTAGTAGTTGGGGTATTACCAGAAGAGAACAATTATTGGAAACGCTGGACAGTTTGGAAAGAGGCGGGCATTCTGCTTCTCTCAGGGAAATTCAGGATATTGTATATGAGCTCAGTAACGCCAGGAGTGAATCTGAAAGGACAGATATATTAATAAAAGTCAGATCGGATCAATCAAAAAATAACCGCCTAACTTATGTATTGGCCAATTGGGACGAGTACCAGAACCGCACACTTAGGGCATGGGATTTAGGCAGGGGTATCTCCCTGTGCAGATGGGGGTATAACGTAGGCATTATTACGGAAAAAGAAGCATGGGATAAAATCTTTCATTTTGCAGGCCTGATCCAAGCTCTTTATAATTCGTGGGAAGAATACGGATACGACTATTTTATGGGCAGGCTATTCATGTATTCAAGCATCAGCATCAGAATAGCAGAAAGCACTTTTGCCATTACAGAACCTGTGTACAGAAAATTGCTTGACAGCTACTGGGGCTGGCTTGACTGGGATATTGATTTTGATGAGCCAGAAACGGCTGTACCCGTGAACACCATACGCTTTTTAAGGCCCGATGACAATGACGGAACGGCACAATACTGGAACAATGATCCGGCTTTATATGGCAGGTACTCGTACCATTATATGCCTAACCCTAATGAAAACCAGAATGTATATGAATGTAGGGTCAGAAAAATCAGCGGCTGTGATACCTCCGGTTATGGGATATTATTTTGTGTTGATGATACAGACAGAAACAATCTTAGTTATTACCGACTTTACATTACAGTAAATGGCAGATTCACCGTGCAAAAAAGAATCGGAAGTACCTGGGCCACTGCGCCGGTAGGCTGGAAAGATTCATCGTTTATTAATACCGGCTATAATGTAAACAATACCTTATGGGTAGAAAGAAACGATACTGATGCCGGTGCGCTTTTTTGGATTTATATCAATGATAATCTTGTCGCGTTCTTTAAAGATGCCAGTCCTATTAACGGTCGCAAAGCCGGCATGTCAGCCTCTACAGGCGATATGGAAATGGAACTATTTCCTTTTATTCCGGTGGATGTACGTTTTGATTTTTAAGCTGAGCCAAAGCGCCTTATCCCTTACTTGCCAAACACTAGGGTTTTTACCATCACCGGAATTACCCTGCCGTCCGCCGTTGGAAGGCCGATATCAATATAGTCTCCCATATCCACCTTGATACTGTCCAATACTATACACTTTTTCTGCGGCAGGCTGTTCATCAGAGAATAGCCCAGGGCTTTTGCCATATCGTTTTCGATAATCAGAATTACCGGATTGTTTCCCTTTAGATAATCAGCCAGCCCCTGGACTATCTTGCCGCTAAGATCCTTGATGAGATCGAAGGACGGATTGTGGACACCTGCGAAGCCAAGCGC
>JAIRUO010000124.1 GCA_031254385.1 Treponema sp.
GATAATCTGGAAGAAGCCCTTTCTCATGAATTAACAAGAGACCCTGGAACTTATTTTCTCTACGACAGCGCCTGTACGCTTTTAGCCTCAGCCATGCTAACTAAGGCAACTGGGCTTAAAGTGCGGGACTATCTTTTGGACAGGCTTTTCCGGCCCCTGAGTATTCCCGATCCTGTATGGGACGAAAGCGTTGACGGCTATACCATGGGCGCTGTCGGCTTGCATATTACAACTTCCGACATGAACCTTTTTGGGCGCTTCCTCCTCCAACGGGGAAACTGGGAAGCGAAGCAGCTTGTATCTACAGCATGGTTAGACGCGGCAACGAGAACTCAGGTTCCTACCATGCCTTCTCAGAATAAACCGGATCATGACCTTGGTTACGGCTACCAGTTCTGGACTTGCCGCCACGGGGCTTTCCGCTGCGATGGCAGGGACGGCCAGTTCATTGTAGTTATCCCTTCTCTGGACGCGGTGGTATCCATCAACTCTGACGAAGAAAATATGAAGCCCGTACTCTGGGCTGTCTGGGATTATATTTTTCCGCAATTACAGGAGATTAGCATTTAAGTCCTATCTTCTAAATCTTAATTATCTTTCCGGTTTTGCTGCTTTCTACAATGGCGTCTATCATACGTAGGGAGGGCAGGCCTTCTTCAGGATGAATGTAATCGTCGCCTCCAGTTTCAATGGCCCGGTAAAACTTATCTATCACTTTGATATGGCTGGAGCCGTAAACTTTTTTGCCTGCGTACTCTCCTGTGTCTTCTGCCAATAGTTCCTCTGCGCCATCTTTTCTTTTAAGAAGTTTTTTATCCCTAAGTATAAATTCCGCCTTTTCGCAGCGCACGCTTATTTCAGCATTCTCGTCCGTATAATTGGCCACCGAAGCGGTAAAAAGGCCATGTGCGCCGTTTTCAAATGTGATACGGCCTGTGGCAGTATCCTCGACTTCAATGCCATAATCCAGAACCTGGCCTATGGTTCCTTTGATGCTGGAAATCGGGCTTCCCACAAAATACTGCATCAGATCCATGGTGTGAATGGCTTGGTTGATCATGCAGCCGCCGCCGGATTCTGCCATGATGCCGCGCCAGGGGGCGGCTTCATAATACTCTTTACTACGATACCAAGCGACAGAACCGCGGATTCCCAAAACTTTGCCGTATTCCCCTTTTCGTAATATAGCGTAAAGAGTTTCCGTAGTAGTATTCAAACGGTTTTGAAGGCAAAGGCAAATTTTAATTTTATGTTTTTTTTCCAGCTTGCAACATTCTTCGCCTTCTTTAAAATTCATAGCAAGGGGTTTTTCAACTAAAATATTAGCGCCCACCTCGGCGATCTTTTTTGCAACGGGGTAATGGAGGAAGTGGGGCAGACAGATATGTGCCACTTCAATCTTTTCTTTACGGAGAAGTTCTTCAATATCAGTATAGAAGGCTGTACCCGGAGCCAAGTCTTTTTTGGCCGGATCTGTATCGCATACCGCAACAAGCCGGGTGTTTTCAAGGGATGTAATGGCAGAGATATGAACCCTGCCTATTACTCCAAGACCTATGACTGCCGAGTTTATCATGCTGCAATATTAGCACTAGAAATTAACTTTTTCAAGAATTTACTAATATTCCTTCAGTATCCCCAGCAGCCTTTCTCTGTTTATTGAACGAAGAAAGTTTGCCAGGCGAGGCCCCTGATCCTTGCCGATTAGTGCCTGGTAGCTTGCCCTAAACAATGCCTTCCCTTCCATACCCTGCTCTTCTGCGACTTTATAAATAGCCTCTGCGCAGGCTTTGTCATCGGTGTAGTTTTCGATGTTCGCAATTACCTTGTCCCTTAAACTGCGGATAGCGGCTTTTTCCGCATCCGAAAGATTAGCCTCCGCTATTGCTCCCTCTGGTTTTAGTTTGAACCTGAACTCTTCTGGCGCACATTCTTCAACCCAGTACTTTGCACAGGCAGCCCTTGTCTTCAGGCCCGCAAGCTGTTCGGCTGTAGCGTCCAGGCAGGCAAGTGCCTTATCAATGTCCCCGTCCGCTATCTGAATAAGGTTGCACAAATGCCTAAAAGGAACTTGATAGGGCATAACTGCGGGCATTTTGGTTTTGCCTTCTGCTGTAGTATGAGCCTGCGATAGTTCGTAAATCCTGCGTTCTTTGAGGTAAATGCCCTCATCTTTTGCGGACTCAATTTTCCAGGCGATGCGTTCGGTTTTGTCGTAATCTTCGTATATCTTGATCACGTCCAGATCAAAGGAAATGGTGAACTCAACATTGGGCCGTGTTCCAGCAAAAAGATAGCGCGTAACTTCTGGCGTGTAGACCTTAAGCACATCGGGAAGGTCTACCACTTTTCCTTTGGAACTGGACATTTTTCCTGGCGTTCCCTTGATCCCAATAAAATCGTAGCGGAAGGTTACCGGAGCATCCCAGCCGTACACGTCTTTGCACACATGCTTTGCCGTATCAAAGCTGCCCCCTGGGCTGTGATGATCCTTTCCGGCAGGCTCAAAATCTACTTTCTCATATTCCCAGCGCATGGGCCAATCCACCCGCCAGACGAGTTTTACTTCTTTGGCACTACGTAAATCTAGGGTTACTTTTTGACCACAGGAATTACAATGGTAAGTCAGTCCCCATTCTCCGTCCCAGTCGTCTATATCGGTTTCATCCTTATTGCATGATGAACAGAAAGCGCTAATCGGCCACCATTCGCCCTGTATCTTGTGATC
>JAIRUO010000152.1 GCA_031254385.1 Treponema sp.
AAAAATACCAATGCTTTTTTCTGCATAATTGCTCCTTTTTGCTATGTATGAGATCACGTATATTGTGTATCAGTAAAATATACTCCAACTCATATATTATCTAATTCATCAAAAATGATATATAATTCATTCAAATGAAAATAAAAAGGAATTTGTCTTCCCTTTTTTTCACTGAATGTGACCTGGTAATTGCCATTTTAGATATTGATGGCTTTATTATAGCATCCAGCAAAAAATTCGAAAAATTTATGGGCACCATTTCGGTTACTTTTGATGAACATGAGCAGCCTGTAAACCCTGAACTAGCCGCCGGGACCCCCAATATTCTGGATTTCGGCCCAAGATATGATGATAAAGGTTTCCCGCCGGAAAAGAAAGATTTGCCCAGATCCATAAGAGATATTCTGGGTTCGCACGAGACTGTCAGGTTCTGGACAACCCTTTCTGGCCTTGTCAACCGGGAATGTAAGGAAGTTAATTTTGAAACGACACTCCGTTTTAAGCCTGAAGAAGGCGGAGAGCTTCATTGGTTCAATATCCACGCCTGGCTTATAGATGACGCAGACGATCCGAAAGCCCCTTACATAGGCATTAATATCCAAAACAAAACGCTTATGCGTGAAGAAGAAAAACGCCTCCTTGTAGAAAGCGAAATTACAGAAAAGGCCAATATCGCCAAATCTCAATTTCTTGCCAACATGGGTCATGAAATCAGGACGCCCATTCAGACTATTGTCGGCATGACAGAATTGCTGGAGAACACAGAGCTTGATCATGAGCAGGCCGAATACGCAAGACAGGTAAAATTTTCCGCAAATGTGCTTCATAGCTTGATAAACGATATCCTTGATTACTCCAAGATTGAAACCGGTAAAATGTCTCTTGAGCGTATACATTTTCCGCTGGAACAGATAATCGAACAGGCGGTTGAAATGGTATCCCTTGAGGCTCACAAAAAAGGTCTGGAAATTAACGCCCATATCCCAAAAGAACTCAATATAATGATCTCTGGCGATCCTGATAAATTGCGGCAAATCATAATCCACCTGGCAAAAAATGCGATTAAATTTACCAATGAAGGGGTCGTTACGATCAAAGCCAAATTCGCCGTTCTGGAAAAAAAGAGGGCCCTTCAGGTGGCTGTAGCAGATACAGGAATTGGCATAAGCGAAGAAGCAAGGAGCAAACTCTTTTCAACTTTTATGCAGGCTGACACTTCCGACACCCGGCCTTTTAGCGGTGCAGGTCTGGGGCTGGTCATTTCCCAAAGCCTGGTTGAACTGATGAATGGCAGGATCGAAATGATCCCCAATGAAAAAGGAGGCTCAATTTTTCGTTTTACCGTTCCTCTGGAAATATCCAAAATGGAAGCCCTACCTTTGCCAGAAATAGAAAATATCTCCCAAACCCGTATTCTGGTTGCAGATGACAATGAGGAAACCAGAGATATTCTTACTGAATATCTGCGTGACATAGGCTGCCTTTATATTGATTCCACTGTTTCTGGAGAAAACGCCCTAAAAATGATGGAAAAGGCGATTGCGGAAGGAAACCCATATACCCTGTGTCTGCTGGACCTGATCATGCCAGAAACCGACATATCGAAGCTGGTGGAGGAAATTCAAAATGATGAAGCCCTACAGCAATCCAGTTTTGTTCTAATGACACCTAATGGCTACACTGGAATTAATGCTGTGGCAGAAACAGGAAACACTTTTCAAAAATGGTTCAGGGCCAGCATTAGCAAGCCCATTAAAAGGAAGAACCTTGCGGAGACCATCAATGCTGTTTTGAACGAAGCACCAGAACCTGAGAACGATACAGAAGTTTCAGATAACAGCACTCTCATAAATCTGGCAACAGCTGATAAACCTTTGATACTCATTGCAGAAGACAATCCGACAAATCAGAAACTTTTTTCCATAATAATGGAAAAGCTAGGATTCCCCGTGGTCTTATGTAATGACGGACAAGAAGCGCTGGACAAAGCGGGGATCTTCAACCCGGAATTAATACTGATGGATATTCAGATGCCGGTGATGAACGGAAACCAGGCCGCCAAAATTTTGCGAGAAAGAGGATTCCAAAAACCCATTATTGCGATCACTGCCGGTCTATTCGCAGATGAGCAGGAGCAATGCCTCAAAGCTGGTATTAATGAAATACTCCTAAAGCCTTTTAACCAGACGGACATAAAAAACATATTGGAAAAATGGCTTCCTCAACATACCGAAATTTTCAATATAGATGATTTGCATAAAACATTTATGGAAGATGATGCGATAGCCGTTTCATTTTTAACCCGTTTTATCGATAGAACAGGTGGACAGATTGAGAACATATTGATTCTTCAGCAATCAGAAGATTGGGAAGCTGCTAGAAGGGAGGCCCATACCATAAAGGGATCTTCCCGCTGTCTGGGCGGCAGGGAATTAGGCAAAGCCGCCGAAAGGCTGGAAGCCGCGTATAAGAACATAAACCATTCAGAAATGGAAGCTGCGTTTATTCCGCTCAAGGATGCCTTTAACAGATTTAAGGTTAAGGCGGAATCTTTTGTTCAAAGTTTTACAAATACAAATACGGGACAATAATGATGAAATACTCCTGCCTCCACACCCACACTAAATTCTGCGATGGGAAAGGCGATGTGGAAAGTTTTTGCCAAATGGCCTGGGAAAAAGGGCTTTGTGCCCTGGGCTTTAGCTCCCATGCACCGCTGGTAAAAAAGACCGGATTTGCACAGACAAGCTGGAACATGAAGGAAGAACTGCTTGATGAATATATCGAAACCGTCAAGGCTGCCAAACGGCGATGGGCAGGCCGGCTGACTGTCTATCTGGGGCTGGAGGTGGATTTTATTCCCGGCCTCATGGGGCCATCGGATAAAGATTATGGTGAAATGGGGCTGGATTATATTATAGGTTCCATTCATTATGTGCTTCCCCCGATGGGAGCGCCTTTTACGGTTGACGATACTTTGGAAAATGTGGAACAGGGAATTCGAGAAGGCTACGGCGGCGATCCTTTGGCGCTGGTTGAAGCGTATTATGACAGCCTCCAAGCCATGATCCGTGCCGGAGGCTTTGACATCCTGGGGCATGCTGACGTTATAAAAAAGAACAATTCCCAAAACAAGCTTTTTTCCGAAGACAGTGATTCATACCGTAACAGGTGCGCCGTCATTGCAACATTAGCTGCGGAAAAAGGCGTTATCGTTGAAGTCAACACCGGAGGCATGAACCGAGGAAGAATTAACTCGCCTTACCCTTCCCTTTATTTTTTACAATGTTTTCGGAAAAACAAGGTCCCTGCAATAATTAACGCAGACGCACACAATCCTGATGATCTAGACGGTCATTATAAAGAAGCCAAAGAAGTCCTGCTGGCTGCCGGCTATGATAAAACGGTACTCTTTGA
>JAIRUO010000183.1 GCA_031254385.1 Treponema sp.
TAATAAAAAGTTAATCTGATAGGTTGTATGGCAAAAGAACAGATTCGTACAATTTTAGGCTCAAATTTGAGGAAATATAGGAATCTCCGCGAATGGTCGCAGATGGAATTAGCAGAAAAAGCAGATATTTCTATGAACTTTTTAAGTGAGATTGAACGGGGCAATAAATGGCCCCATCCAGAAACCCTTCAAAATATTGCCGCTGCCCTTAATGTTGATGTTTTTGAGCTATTCAGAAGCGAACCCAGTATGACAAAGAACAAAAGAGACTTAATGAACAGCTTTTCCAATGATGTTATTACTGCTGTAGAACAATCGGTCAAAAAGGCACTTAGTTTGGTAAAAAAACAATATAGAGGATAAGGTTGGCAGGGCAAGCTCATTTACTTTTCATAACGAACTAACACCAACTTAAACCTGTAATTGCTTTATTTTAAGCTCCGCCGCTTAATTTAGTTATAACGCAGGCGATTATGTAGAGCAAGTATATATGCACAGGGTAAAAAATATAGAAGAAGTGTTTCATGCCGCGCCCTTTTTCGCCATTGTAAAGCAGCATGGGAATTGCAGCAAATATCGCAATCCATTGAATGGACGCTCCCTTGGTTAAAACAAACTCCAATACACAATATATTGCCAGAGCCGCAATTTGCGCTAATCGCCACTTTCTTAAAGCATAAAACAAAACGCCAAGCAGAACTAACATGAACCCGCCTTCAACTATAATAATAGTTGGTAGCATAAGGCAGGCTGTTAGTAATATTCTGGTAACCAGCAAAGGAAGGTTGTCTGCTAAATTCGCTACCAAAATAGAAGGGAGAGCTGTCAGAATCGGTACAAAACATAGCAGAATTGCACCTACTATTTTTCCTGCTTTCTTTGTTTTTATTCCGTCAATAAGCATATCATAAAACAGCATATACAATCCAGTAACAAAGAATGTCATAAACGCATTATTCATAAGAACTATATCATCATTAGGCAGTACATTTTGAATAATCATACTGCAAATAGTCATAATCCAAGAGGCAAACAAGAGTCTTTTCAGATAACTTTTGCGGTTGCTTGTATAGTGGAAACTATCAGCCATAGCGAATAGAAAGATGGGGAAAACAGGGCGTCCGAGCCAGGTCAGCCATATAGGTGCACCTGAAGATGCCCACATTTGATGAACATGATCGAATACCATTAAGACAATAGCGAGTATCTTAATGGTCGTTGCGTTTAATTCTAGTTTGCATTTTATTGTATTCACCGTGTACTCCTAATCATATTCGATACTTTTTCGGGTATATCGCTTTCGGCTATCACGTTCCAACGGATAACAATTTGCCTGCTGGCTGATACGTGCAAAAATGCGCCAGGCCGGGGAAAGGTGCCGTTCTCTGCAAGAACGGTGAATTCAACAGTTTTTGCTTCGCCCTGCTCATTGTAAGCTGTCAGTTTGTAATTCTTGCCGAGTCCAAGGTCCTCGCCATTCATAGAGTAGATCGTTTCAGGCGTAACATCAAAGTCAATTGGAACCATTGTGTAGTAGTCCGACCCCACGTAACGATCTTCATAATACTGCTTGCTCCAAAGCACAACAACAGCAACTAAAGCAATGACAAGGGCTACAATTATCCAGAATATAGGCTTTTTTGTCATAATTTAAAACTCCATTTCTTTTTTGCAAAATGCCAACACGGACAACGCTATTGCAAGTATCACATAGACGCTATATTGAATGATAGGTAAAATAAGCGTACTACCGCTTGTTATGCCAAATAGAATCTTATCCGTAATGCCGGACATTAGATATGATGTAAGACTTGGTGCAAAGGTTCCCAGGGCAATCGCAATAAAGCTGCCAATTATATTTAGCGCAAGAAGAACATACAGCACCACGGCGAAGGTAGTTTGCTGTAAGCCATAGACCCCAATCCCTGACAGTGCGGCAAATGCCAAAGTGGTCAGAAAATATTTAACTGAAAGAGCATAAAGCATAGTGAGAACGCTTGCCGTAACCGTGCAGCCTAACACAGCATAAACCATGCAATGGAATAAGGGCACAATTCCGAATATAATTGCACCAAACAACGCAGTAAGTATTACTTTGACAATAATTATTTTTATCTTGTTTATGCCGAATCCCACAAGCGTAATCAGATTTTTTGAGTTCAAATCGTCTGTATAAATTGCAGAGAATAAAAACCCTCCCGCCAACGCAGGAAGCAGACTGAAAAGAAACACAGCATGGCCTATAACTGATTCATCGGTAAACCCAGCGGAACGTATAAAAGCCAGCAAAAAATAACCAACCGCAAGCAAACAAAAGTAAATATATATGCTCTTCTTGTGAAGTATGCGGTAAATTTCCCCGTGAATAAGTTTAAGCACTCTGACCGCCTCCTATCATCCGCATAAAGTACTCTTCTAAAGTGGTCTCCTGCCTGTGCAGATCATACAGTTCTACCCCGCCCTTTATCAACTCGCGGGCTATCTCATTTGAACGGTCAAGATGGGATAGCAGTACCAATCGGTTATCGTTTACTACTGTGCTTTCTATGCCCCGCGAATTTAGCACCGCTTGCGCTTTCGATATATCATCCACCTCAATGATCAATGTCTTTTTTGTGTGTTCATGCAAATCCGAACGGGAGATTTCTTTTATCAATGTGCCTTGTTCAATGAATCCGAATTGCGTTGCCACCAAATCAAGTTCGCTTAAAATGTGAGAAGAAATAATGAATGTCGCGCCTGTTTCTGAATGGATATTTTTTATCACATTCCGCATATCAATAATGCCCTTTGGGTCAAGTCCGTTGATCGGTTCGTCCAGGACCACGATTAAAGGAGAGCCGAGCAAGGCCCCTGCTATGCCGAGGCGTTGTTTCATTCCGAGTGAAAATTCTTTGAATGGTTTTTTTACCCCGAACAATTCTACAAGTTTTAATAACCGTTCAATTTCGCCCTTTTTTCGTATCCCTTTGAAACGGCAGAGGTATTCAAGATTTTCTTTTGGGTTAAGATACGGAAAGAAAGACGGGCTAATCATAAACCCCATTTTCTGTCTTGCTTTATTAAGGCTTATCTTTTCATTTCCGATTTCCATTGTTCCGGCAGTAGCTTTGGCAAGTCCCATAATACATTTAAAAAAAGTAGTTTTGCCTGCTCCGTTTCTGCCAATAAGGCCATAAATATCGCCTTGCTTCAAAGTAAGAGAAACGTTATTTAGCGCATTAAACTCTCCGTATTTTTTTGTTAATCCATAAGTTTGTAAAACTGTTTGCGCCATGCAGTACCCCTCGCAAATTTTAACTCTTTTATTGATAACAGGTCAAAGCCCTTTATTCAAGCCTTTTTCCTGTTCCCCTACTCCCCAAAACCTGATATAATAACAGAACCAAACATTGCTGGAGGGTCTTTTGGCGGTAATTTTAGAAATTGATGACGTATCATTCTCCGCCCAAAACCTGAAGATAGTTAGCGATTTTTCTCATCAGTTTGAGGAGGGAAAAACTACCGCCCTGGTAGGGCCGTCGGGAAGCGGCAAAAGCACGGTTCTTAAATTGGCCGCTGGGATCCTGGTTCCGAATGCCGGGGAGGTTATCTTCCGAGGCCAGGATATTAACACAATGAACCGTCAGGAGAACCTTGCGTTCAGGCTTGAGGCAGCCATGGTCTTTCAGGATTCCGCGCTTTGGGCAAACCAGAACCTTTATCAAACTCTGGAACTCCCCCTGCGCATTCATTTTCCGCAAATGCCTAAGAAGGAACGGGAGGCCCAGATACGTTCTGTTGTAGCGGAGGTGGGATATAAGAGGGACCTTTATATCCGTCCTTCCCAGCTTTCCATGGGAGAGCAAAAACTGATTGCCTTTGCGCGAGCCACGATCTGCCGGCCAAACCTGCTGTTTCTGGACGAATGGACGGAATCTTTGGACGAGTCTGCGGCGAAGCGGCTCATGAGGCTGGTAGCAAATCACCAGCAGGAGAACAAGTCTGTGATTTTTGTAAGCCATGATTTCAGGATTATACGGAATATGGCTGATTATGTTATAATGATCAAGGACGGCAGTTTCTTTCAGAAATTTTCCAAACAGCAGTTGGATGAGGATAAGGATCTGGCGCAATTTGTAGAAAAAGGTATAGCATTATGAAACTGCGTTTCATATTCGATATAAATAGAGGTTATTATGAAGTTCCGAGTACGGTTTGCTGATAAAATTGTCGGTGTTTTCATAATTATTGCTCTGGCTTCTGTGGCCTTTCTAATTATCATGCTGGGCAGATCCCAGCGCTGGTTTTCAAGGGACGTTCATTTCCGTACTGAATTTGTGTCTGCAAATGGCCTAAGCAGGAATATGCCTGTACTCTACAAAGGTTTTACCATAGGCAATGTCATATCCTTTAGATTGAATGACTTTGATCAGGTAGAAGCTATCTTTACAATTTTCGAAGAGTACCTTGACCGGGTAAAGGAAGGTTCAATAGTGGAACTGATTGTCAGCCCTATTGGCCTTGGAAACCAGTTCCACTTCTATGCTGGAAGAGGCGATGCGCTTCTGGAGGACGGCGATTTTATTCCTCGCGCCGGTTCATCGATGGCGCAGAACTTTATTAGCCATAACATGGCCGACGTTCCTTCAAATGACGACAGCATTTCCGTGCTTATAAGCCGGGTAAACAGCCTAGTTGCCGAACTGGACGAGGCTCTTGGTGCCGGAACCGACTCGACTGAAATTGGCCAGATAGTGAGAAGCCTGCGCCACACCGTAGCAGGGGTGGAAACCTTGCCGGATACCATTAACAGGACTGTTGATGATGTTATGGTTAATGTTGATGAACTGGTAGCAATGGTGGACGGCGCACTGACAATGGTAAACGGCGTACTGGCAGCAGTTAATCCTGTTATTTCGGATATTAATACTATCACTTCTATGGCTGCCGATCCTGATGGGACTGTTGCCGCGCTCCTTGGTACCGATGGCGACATATATGTGGGCCTGACCAGATCGCTTGATTCACTAGCGGGAATTATCGAAGAACTGGAAAAGACGGCGGCCTTTATTCCCAGGCAGCTTCCGCAGATTGCCGGTTTGATCACCGATTTGCGTACAGCCCTTATTACAGCAGAAGATGTCCTTGTAGCCCTTACTAACAATCCTCTGCTTAGAAACGGGATACCTGAACGTGTCGATGTTCAATCAAGCGGAACGAGCCCCAGGGATATTCGCTTCTAGCAGCCGCACGAGATAGAGCTTAGCTTTAAAGGAGTTTTATGACCTTTTGTATGAAATCGTATTTTTTCATAAAAGCAAGCTTCCTGCTTTTTGCTTTCTGCTGCACGGTCTCCTGCTCGTCCGTGCCCAAGAAACCTACGGAGATATTTTCCGAGCGGAATACGGCATCTAACCAGTTGGAACTAGGTAACCGTACTGCAAATCAGGGAAGATATGCAGATGCCCTCCTCTTTGTAGAAGATGCCCGACGCATAGCTATTGGCGTTGACGATCCGCAACTGATAATTAAGACATCAATAACAAGGGGAAATATACTTTTCTCAATGGGCCGCCATGACGAGGCATTCCGGGACTGGGAAGCTGCCCGCCTTGAAGCTGAAACTTCAGGAGAAAGAGACCTTGCAGCGCTGGCCAATATTTATATAAGCCGAGGCCGTTTGATGATCCTTATCAATTCCGGATCAAATACCGGAGTAGAGGAAATCCGGGATCAGGTGAACGCCCTGATATCTTCTATAAGATCCGATAATCAGGCGCAAGCTGCCGGCTATGTAGTTTTAGGAATGGCAGAGAAGGAGCTTGGGAATTTTCAGGAAGCCGAAAGAGCGGTGCGCCGAGCCCTTAGCATACACGAGAAGGGCCGGTTCCTTGAAGAAGCAGCCTACGACTGGTTTTTTATCGCCTCGATTTATTCTGTGGCAGAACGATATGGCGATGCCCTTGCGGCATTGAATACGGCGATCAGCTTTGATCGCCGCGCTGAAAATGGTTTCGGCCTGGCCTCAAGCTGGCTGGCTATGGGTGAGGTTTATTTCAAAATAGGCAATAGACAGGAAGCCGTGGCCGCATACCGCCGCGCCGCAGATATTTATCGTGCATTAGGGCTTGAAGATTATGCCAGAAATGTAGACAACAAAATAACAAATATGCGGTAAAATTCCGCGTATGAAGCCACCAGTTGATGAGCGTACAAAATCAGGAAACAAGACTCCCTTTGATATTGAAGTCGAATCTCTTTCCGGTAAACGTTCTCTGATTATTGGCCTTGCGTGGCCTGCTCTTGCAGAAAGTATTCTTGCTTCTCTTGTTTCCATGGTGGACATGATCATGGTTGGGGCCTTGGGCGCTTATGCCATAGGCGCGGTTGGGTTGGTTACCCAGCCCCGTTTTGTAATGCTCGCCGCGTTCATGGCCCTGAATGTGGGATCTACAGCTATGGTGTCCCGCTTCAAAGGCGCAAGAGACAAGGGAAACGCAAACCAGGTACTAAACCAGTCCCTAATCATGACTATGGCGATTAGCCTAATCCTCTCCCTGTCTATGTTTTTTGGCGGAGAAGGACTGATACGTTTTCTGGCCGGCAAAAATATTTCTGAAGAAATGATCCAGGGTGCCCACGTTTATCTTAGGATACAGGTTTACGGTTTTCCCACACTTGCCTTAACCTTTACCATCAACGCAGTTCTGCGGGGAGTGGGCAATACCAGGGCGGCTTTTTACAATAATGCGGTATCAAACCTTATCAATGTATTTTTTAATTACTGCCTTATCAGCGGGAATCTGGGCTTTCCGGGCTTGGGCATAGCCGGAGCAAGCTTAGCCACGGTGATTGGTCAGTGCGCCGCTCTGGGAATGGCGCTTTCTAAGGTGCTCTCCGGTAAGGAATTTGTTCGCCTTGAATTCAAAAATTTAGCCCATATGGAGTTTGCCATGATACGCCGTATTGCAAAAATCGGCGTACCTGCCATGGTTGAACAGCTCTTCCTTCGAATTGGAATGATGCTTTTTACCATTATCATTACATCCCTGGGGGATCACTCTTACGCGGCCCACATGATAGCCATGAATTTGCAGCAAATCTCTTTTATGACATGCATGGCTTTTGGCACTGCATCAAGCACGCTGACAGGCCAGTGCCTTGGTCGCCTTAGAGCGGATCTTGCCAAAGTATATGTAAAGATGACGCAGAACCTTAGCTATATAGTTTCGTTTTTGGTAGCAATCCTGCTTTTTTTTGGCGGAGAGTTGATTTCTTCCCTTTACACAAAGGATACTGAACTGGCCCATCTTGCAGCCAACATGCTGAAAATAATAGCCCTGGTTAATCCTATATCAAATGCCCGCTTTATATATGTATCAGCCCTGCGCGGTGCCGGGGACTCCCGTTTTGCAGCAGTAATTACCTTTGTGGGCGTTTTCTTGATACGTCCCCTTTTAAGCCTTATCCTTGTATTCCCCCCTCTGCCTTTCCAGCTTGGCCTTGCCGGCGTATGGATAGCCCTAAGTTCAGACGGTGTGGCGTGTTATTTCCTTGCCAGGTCCCGGTTTCTAAAGGGAAAATGGGCTGGAATTAAAGTTTAGTGGTTAGGGGGGACTAGGGGACAGGGAGCAGGGAAGTTATTCGAACAATGGGGTACTGCCTGGAAATATCGTAATACTTCGAATCACGATCCCTTAGTCCCCCAGTCCCTAGTCCCCAAAATCCTTCTTCCCTTTGTGCCTTTGTACCGCGAACCGTCAGACCATAAGTCTGCGGTTCGATGTGCCTTTGTGTAAAAAAATAGAAAATAATTTAAAATTCCGCTTGACATAATTATTATTTTCCTATATGTTTCTCTATATAGTAACGTTTCTTTTAATAGAAACAACATCAAAGGAGGCCAAAAATGGCAGCGAAAATTCCAACTAGACTTTATCTTTCTGAAGACGAGATACCCCGGCAATGGTACAACTTGCGGGCGGACATGAAGAACAAGCCGGATCCCATACTACATCCGGGCACACTAAAGCCGGTAACCGAAGCGGACCTGGCGCCTGTGTTCTGCAAGGGCCTTATACAGCAGGAATTGGACGATACAACGCGGTTTATCCCCATTCCTGAAGGTATACAGAAATTCTACCTGGCTTATAGGCCGGCCCCGCTAATTCGGGCCTACTTTCTGGAAGAAGCCCTGCAAACCCCTGCCGAGATTTACTACAAATTTGAAGGAACCAACACTTCCGGCTCGCATAAGCTCAATTCTGCCGGGCCCCAGGCGTATTATGCCAAAAACGAAGGGCTCTCTTCTTTGACTACCGAGACCGGGGCAGGGCAGTGGGGCTCGGCAATGGCAATGGCTGCGAGTTTTTACGGCCTTGATTTGACTGTATACATGGTAAAGGTAAGCTCCGAACAGAAGCCCTACCGCAAGGCGTTAATCGAAACCTACGGAGCGCATCTGATCCCTTCACCGTCAAATACCACTGAGTCCGGCAAGGCAATTTTGGCAAGGGACCCCAATACAGGCGGTTCTTTGGGCTGCGCCATTTCCGAAGCAATAGAGAGGGCCGTTAAGACTGATAAATGCCGCTATGTGCTTGGGAGCGTCCTTAACCACGTTCTGTTGCACCAGTCCATCATCGGTCAGGAAGCAAAAGCAGCACTGGAAAAGTACGGGATCAAGCCCGACATCATCATCGGCTGCGCCGGAGGCGGATCGAATCTGGGAGGGCTTATGGCGCCGTTCATGGGTGAAAAGCTGGCAGGCAAGTCAGATACCCGGTTTATCGCGGTGGAGCCCGCGTCCTGTCCTTCGTTTACCCGCGGCCGTTATGCGTATGACTTTGGCGATACAGGCAAGACAACGCCTCTCATCAAAATGATGACCTTGGGCAGTGGCTTTATCCCGTCAGCAAACCACGCCGGAGGGCTCCGTTACCATGGCATGAATTCCTCACTTTCTAAACTCTTTCAGGACGGCCTACTCGAAGCCAGGGCCGAGAAGCAGACCGAAGTATTCGAAGCCGCCATACGCTTTATGAAGGCCGAAGGCATACTCCCCGCGCCGGAATCGTCACACGCAATAAAGGTTGCCATTGACGAGGCTCTGGAATGTAAGAAGATCAACGAAAAAAAGATAATTCTTTTTGGATTAAGCGGAACCGGCTACTTCGATCTGAGCGCCTACACAGCGTATAACGACAAGACCATGAGCGATTATATCCCTACGGATGAGGACCTGGAAAAAGGCTTTGCGGGCTTACCGGCTGTATAGGATGTAGGGAGTGGGGAGTAGGGAGTTGGGAGTTGGGACTAAGAGATAAGGGACTGGGGGGATATAGGGAACAGGGATCGGGGAACAGAAAGTTAACTAATCGTAGCCCAAAACTTTTACGATTAGATTGCTAACCACTCTCCCTATTCCCCACTCCCTACTCCCCATTCCCTACTTAAAATAATGCGCCAAAAGGCCCTTGAAACCGGCGCAGTGGCGGGCTTCGTCCCTGGCCATTTCGTGAACTGTGTCGTGAATGGCGTCCAGGCCTTTTTCCTTGGCACGCTTGGCAATGTCGGTCTTGCCGGCGCAGGCGCCGTGTTCGGCTTCGATGCGCATTTCAAGGTTCTTCTTGGTGCTGTCGGTAACGACTTCGCCTAAGAGTTCTGCGAACTTGGCGGCGTGTTCTGCTTCCTCGTAGGCCGCTTTTTCCCAGTAAAGGCCGATTTCAGGATAGCCTTCTCTAAAGGCAACTCTGGCCATGGCCAGGTACATGCCTACCTCGCAACATTCGCCGTTAAAGTGCGCCTGCAGATCCTTTACGATATCAGCATCTACACCTTTGGCAACTCCCAGAACGTGCTCGGCAGCAAACGCTGCGCCGGCTTTCTGTTCGCTAAACTTGGATGCTGGTGCCTTGCACTGAGGGCAGGCCGCGGGAGCTTCGTCCCCTGTGTGTACATAACCGCAAACTGAACAAACCCCTTTCTTCATCTTTCTACTCCTGTAAAAAAAATATGCGTTAATTTTGAACCTGGTCAGGTTCGCAATCAACAACGGCCCAGGGCCGCTTTTTCCTTTGAACAATCGTGGATTTTCATCCCTTAGTTTTACATTCGCTGCATAAGCCGTATAGTACCGTATTCCGTATATCAACGACAAAGCCCGGAACGGTTAAGGCTTCCATCCTGTCAGGCAGATCCACTATCGTGCCGCAGCAGGTACAGACAGCATGCGCGTGGGGCAAGGGCTCACCGTCAAAGCGTTCTTCCCCGTTAATCACCCCCACCGAAGCCAGAACGCCCTCATCAATAAGGATTCTGATATTCCGGTATACGGTTCCCATAGAAAGGGCAGGGAATATAGGCTTTAACTGCTCATATATCCACTGTGCGCCGGGATGGCTCGTTCCCCTTCTGTATAGTTCCAGTATAGCCTCTCTTTTCTTACTGTGCCTCCTGTACATTCATCAACCTCAATTAATAATAAGAATCATTATTAATATAAGTTATTTTGGAAATAATTGCAAGGGGGAAAGGCATTTTTTTTGTTTTTTTTGAGTAAAACCGGTAATAACAAACTGATAGCTTATTTTTACCTATTATTAGCATTATTACAGATAAAAATAGCATTTTCTATGCTCTAATTTACTCAATCTTATAGGGGAAGTCTAATTCATCTTCAAAATGTACATCATCATGTTCATAGTCATCATACTCATCATCATAATCAACGCAATACACTCCCTTTTTGCTTAACCACCTTAAAATACAATAATACTCCCTGTTTTTATCATTCAAAGATCCATTTGGAGTAAAAATTCCATTATTACATCCACTCTTTGAAATTAGTATTATCATTTTTTCTTTATTCATATAACTTAGGGTAAGTATTATTTCTTTTCCTATTTGATATGAACTATTATAGTATGCTGGTCCATATTTATTTGCATAGTACCAAATTTTTCTATTTCCGTATGACCCATTTATTGTCCAGTTTTTTCCATCTATATTTACTGTTTCATTAGCAATATTTTTAAAATAATTCTCATCAAAATCATATTGTTCATCATATTGTTCATCGAGAAGATTATTATATTGCTCTATTTCTTCTTCATTACCAAAATCATATCGTTCATTCTCATTCGAATAACTTATATCAACAATCTTATTTTCGTTTGTCCATTTTTTAATAATATCGGATGTCTCCTTACTTAAAAGAGAATTATGTCTGCCCCTTGCTTGTAGAAGTTCTAATTCTCTTGAAATTTCCACTGTAGCAATTCTTTTTTCATCAGCCTTATTTTCAGTCTTGCAGCTTACTGAGAATATAAAACAAGTTCCACAAATACAATCTTGCAAATATGAGAAGACACAATGCCCCATATCATTACCTTCATCATACAATAGTTGCCCAGATGTTATTTCTTTTATTATCCATATTTCCCCATCTTTCTCATAATTAAAATTATTAACCTTTGATTTTTCCCATTTTTTGCCTAATTTTTCTTGTAGGTTTCGTCCTATTCTTAGCCCTTGGAATATATGCCATTCGTCACTCAGCCGTCTTAAGCCATCCCATGTTCTGCCATAAAAGTTAAAATCTTGCTCATTATTTATATATTCATATTTTAGAAAATCACCAATATCTGTTATTTCGTTTTTATTTCTGATATTATGCAAATTAGTATAAATAAACTTTAAATATTCTTGAACTATGGTATGGGTAAAATGATCATTAAATTTATATTCAAGTGTAAACAAAATATCCCATTCAATATATTTAGACTTCTGTTTTAAGTCTTGCCATGAAATTTCTTTAAAATTGAAATCCTCTCCTGTATCAATATATACCCCTATTAAATATTTACCTATATTTACTACTTTATCTTCTTCCTTAAAATGTTCCTTGTTATTACAAATGAATTGAAAATATTCTTGTATTATTTTGTGAGTAAAACAAGATTTAAATGTGTCTGTAAAAATATGATTAGGTAAAGTTAAGCCGTTTGCTTTTATTTTTGCGTAAAAATAATGATCTACTAAATCTAAGTAAGTTGCCGGATATACACATTGTTCATCAAGAATTTCAAGCCAATCACAATTTAAAAATTGCTTGACCTCAGCTCTGGTAAAGTATTCTTTATTTAGTTTATAAAAAGAATCGCCGCTAAGAATATCCCTTAGCCATTTATCTGCCAAATCTCCTATTTTCCTCTCCATCTCCTTATTGTCAACTTTTTTCTGATAGCAAAAAAACAAAGGATACGGGATAGGGATAGGGAAATTTTTCCGCAATTCCAAATACAAATTAATCGGTATAGAAACATTGGGAGCTGTTTCTAAAAAATTACGCCAGCATTGAGGTACCATTTCATTGTACTCAATTTCTTTTAGCCATTTATTGTGTTCCAGGAATTCATCATACTGTTTCCAGAATTGGTGTTTTTTTGCACTTGAAGAATTAGAGAGTTTGGAGATATTATATTTTGTATGCCTTCCTAATCCAAGCAGCACTTTTAGGGTACTAATTTGCATAGGTTTGTGTATTGTATAATGTTTGCTGGGTTAGTGTATAGTGGTGATGTTTCTTACTTCGTTATTAGCTTAATTTTCTCTCATACTGTTTTCAATTTTTACCTCATCTATTGTTATAATGTTATATTTATAATCCTCTGAGTTGCATATATTGTCGCCGTAAATTTCTTTGAGATTTTCTGCCTTAATGATTTTTCGGCTTTCGCCCTTCAAAAAGATTTTACCTTCATGTAAAGCTATAGTATTACCTCCAAGTCTTAATGCGTGGTTTGGGTCGTGGCAAGAAAATATTACCGTCTTTTTTTCATCCTTTTGACAACGTTTCAAAAACTGTAAGACTGCATACTGATTTTTCATATCAAGCGCTGCTGTCGGTTCATCTAATATAATTATCTCTGCTTTTTGTAAGAGTGCGCCGCAAATCATCACGATTTGACGCTCACCGCCTGACAATTCGTCTACCCGCCTATCAAGCTTGTTTTTGTCAATACCAAGCCGCTTTGCACCATCTCTAACCTTTAACTTGTCTTCTTCGTTTGGCCGCCAGTAAATACTTTTTTTTTGGTTTGTTAGCGAAAGTGAAAGGTATTCTTCAACACTGAAGGCAATTCGGCTCATAGCAAACTGTGGAACATAAGCAATTAGTTTTGAACGATCATAGTCGTTGTAGGAAAGTATACCTTCACCGTTTAAAGTTATACTGCCATCCGTTGGCTTCATAAGTCCCGCAAGGAGTTTGATGAGCGTTGTTTTGCCACACCCGTTTAAGCCGAGTATAACGTTTATTGTCCCTGTTTCAAACGAATGATCGATACCCGCAAGAATAGGTTTTCCCTTTTTATTATATTCAAATTTCAGACCTTGAATTTCAATCAACGACATAATCTGATCCTTTCTTTACTATAAGTATGGCCACAAATGCGAGAATGCCTAGTATTCCTGTTATCGCTCCAACTGGTATCTCAGAATTTGTAAACGTTCTTGCCAATATGTCCGTTGCCATCATAAACGAACCACCGAAGAATGCTGCAACAAGGATCGTTTTTTGTGCAGTGTGTCCAACAAGCATACGGGTCATATGCGGAATTACAAGCCCGGCCCAGCCTATCGTTCCTGCGACTGAAACCGCGCTTGCTGTAAGTACCGTGCCTACTATAATAATAGTTGTCTGCCAAAATTTATAATTAACGCCTTTGCTTTTAGCTTCCTCCCGGCCAAGCGCGATAACATTTAGTTTACTGCTTATCAAAAAAAGAATAGCTGCACAAACAAGAACTACGACCAGCAGAACCCAAACGTGAACCATTTTAACCGAAGCAAACGAACCGAGAAGAAAAAAAACTATTGCAGGTAAAGTGGTTTCAGTGTTCGCATATGCCTTTATTATACTGACTATAGAACCCATTAAACCTGAAACTAAAATGCCCGCTAGGACTAGCATTATTGGAGATTTGTTTTTAAAAAACCATGCTATTGCAAGAGTAAACAACATTGCAATTCCACCAGATAAAAAACCCAACCCTGACACAGCAAGAAGAGGAAAACCCCTTAGCAGACCGAATGCGACTCCGACGCTCGCTCCTGGTGAAACGCCGAGAAATTCGGGCGATACAAGCTCATTTTGAAGCGTACTCTGATATATTAGACCCGACAGGCTAAGAGCTATTCCAACTAAACCCGCTACCAGTGTTCTCGGTAAGCGCAACTCCCAAATGACGGCCGCATCAGTAACTCTTTCCGCATTGCCGAAAAGGGCTTTTATCGCCGCAATAAACGTAATACTGTATCGTCCTACTGCAAGTGAAACGATAAAAATAATTACCATTAGTACTGCACCAACAGTTGGAAATATAAAATAATGATTTTTTTTCTTTGTGCGAGTTTTTATATTCATTTCGTTACCTCACAAAGTTTTTGCCCACAAAAAACGATTGCTTTATTAAGCCATGCATAAGGAACTTGTGTTTTTCTTTCATGGCGCGGAACTGTAAATAATGTGTCAGAATTCTCATTGCTTTTCAGGAAATTATCAGCTTCAAGAATAATGACGGTAGTATCGACATTCTCCCTTTCAGGACTGTGAATATCATTAATCATGGGCGATAAAATCGTCGCAATTTCGTCCATAGTAAACTCGCCTATGATGGACTGTGATTGTGCTTTAATCATTTTCTTAATTTTTTCAATATCACTTTCCCCATCGCAGCCTAAGCCTAGAATGATGTGCAGAAATGAAATTCCTTTTCCTTTCAAATACATTAAATTTTTATAATCGAATCCATTGTCACCTTTCTTGCCGCCAGTCAACGAATCGCCGCCGTTATCTATCGTTATAATTGTGTATTCTTTAAAATAATCCAACGATTCATTACTTATACGTCCTGTCGCTCTTTTTTCATCCGAAATCAGCACATAAGGCGCACAAAAGTCACTATCAAATATTTTTAACCTTTGCACTATTTTTAATGTGGGTTTTTCGTTAAATTTTTCTTCGCGTGAATCACGGACATACAACCCTTCGCTAATTTGCACAAACCCTATGTAATTATTTTTAGGGGAAAGGCATGAACCATACAAAATTTCACTATTAGGATGTACTCTTTTTATTAATCTTGCTACAATATACGCTCCCACTACATCGTTACCACCGCCGATTCCCATAACAAAAATTTTATCGTTAGTTATCGAAGCAAAGTCGAATTTCTTTAAATTAAATTCATACTCAGACATAAATGCCCCCAAGCAAACGTATAGTTACTCTGATGCTTCTTTTTTCATAAGATAAAACATTTTAACTCTCCATGCGGCTTTCTAAGCAGGCTATAATTGCCTCGTCTGGAATTATGCCTTCTACATCAAAGAATATATTATCTTTTATTTCTTTATGATGATAATCCGTGCCTATTGACTTAAACAGCTTTTTACTATGGGCAAGGCTCTCCAAAAACTTAATTTGTTCTGCAGTATAATCATCCATTAAATGTTGGTAGTATGCCTCAATTCCATCTATACCATAAGTACACATCAGATCAAGCAATTCTGGAATCTGCTCTTTATTTAGTTCTTCCCTTCGAGCGAAGCCCGGTGCTTTAAACGGATGCGCCCAAATTGCAAACCCACCACATTCCTTTATAGTTTGTATAGCCATTTGTACACTCATATTGAGATTAGCGTACTGTCGATATTTGTCTGCATACAAAATCTTTTTTTTGCATTCTTTTTTATCTGTGGCATAACCCTTGGCAACCAATTCATTCCTTATATTTGTAAGAGTTGGATTTTCCTTAATTGACTCTAAATTATAACCATCGGCAAGCATTAATTCATATAATATTCTCGCATTCTTATCCTTGTTCTCGCTTAATTTTATTAACTTTATTTTCATTTCATTGGCATTTATACCAAGCCCTAAAATATGGCAACCGCATAAATCGTCAAAGCCCAGTTCTCCATTTATAAACCGGCAAGACAATTCAATGCCGTTAAAATATTTCATTCCATATTTTTCTGCATAATTAGCAGCTTCAAAATTACCGTCAACGGTATCATGGTCAGTTATTGAAAAATACTCTATTCCCGCCTCTTTTAATTCAGATACGGCTTCAGACACTGTTTTGCCTCCATCACTATACTTTGTATGTACATGCAGATTTACCTTTGATTTCATATTCACCACCTTCTTTATTTTTTATGCGAGCGGTTGCCCATTACGCTTCAATCCTTGAAGCATATTGTTAATATCCGAATTGGATAACTCTGTCCCAAAATAGTTTAACGCAGTATTTTTCACGATTGATGCAACATCAAAGTCGAAAATGTCGGGATAAACCTTATTTGCTAAATCGGCAAGGTAAGCCGTGAGCCACACGCCGTTTTGTTCAAACATTACAAAACCTATACCTATGTTGAAAATGTTATTATTTTTAATCGCAGATAAGTGCTGCCAAACTGCGTCTATTTTCGCCTCGTTGATTATTGCGTTTTGAAACGCTCCGCCGACAATTATATAGTCCGGGTCAAGTGCTAAAACTGCCTCCGCAGTCGGCTGTGACGAAGTAAAATCTTTGCCCGCATAGTCGAGTTTTAAGTATCTGCAAATCGTGTTTTGTATTGACTTGTCGTTTGCTTCCGTATAGGCAATTCCTCTGTTCCTATCGCCTCTTACATAGAAGAGCGATTTCGTAGTAGGCACGTCTGCAAGCGCGGCGGTTACGCGGTCGCGGATTTGCAAAAATTCGTTCTTCCAGGTTTCGACCTTAGCCGCAACTGAAATATCATCCCAAATCTCTTTTATCATATCCGCAAAATAGAGAACATAGGTATCATAATTCGGGTTGCCATACTGGCTGACCGTTATTGCAGGAATGCCATGTTCCCGTAGGTTTTCTGCTAAGTATTGTTCTGGACAAATTACTAATTGGACTTCATGTTCAAGGTATGTTTCAAGTGTCGTGCTGTAATTGTATTTATGATAGTTTGAAATCGCCGGATATAATATAACCGCCCATTCATTGTCAAAGACCGTTTCAAATATACCCGTTATCTTTTCGCCCAAACCAAATGCTACAAGCATATCTACTGCCGATCTTGCCAAAACCCCGACCTTTTCGGGGTTTTTCGGTATTTCAACAACATCGCCCACCATGTCGGTGATTAATATTGTTTCTTCTTTTTGTTGTCTGGAGTTGCTACATGCCATTAAAAGGAAAACGGACAAACAAATGGCTATCGTCCCAATAAGCGGTTTTTTCATAACTTTATCCTTTATTTAAATAAACTCACAATAAATTTTCTTTAAATTAGGATAATATATTTTAAAAACTGGGTCAATCCATTCACACCTCTGTACGTATGTCTTCCTCTGCCTATAGGATGGACGTTCTTTTACTCAAGCAAAGGCGTACCGTTTACAAATTAAAGGCCATACTCCGCGGCACTATATGATCCTCTTAAATCCCCATTCCCTTAGTCCCCTATCCCTTCCCCCAAACCCATTTTTTCTATAAAATAGACCTTTAGCAACTAAGAGAGGTATAAATGCAATCACTTGGTATAAATATAGGTTCCACGAGTCTCAAAATGGTGCTTGCCGATGAGGGACAACCCGTCTGGAGCGCTTCGCTCCCCCACGAGGGGGATTTTGGTGAGGCTGCCAGGCGGCTTTTGAGGGAGGGCAAGGTTCCGCAAGGGATTCCGGCACTGGTAACGGGCAACGAAGGCCGCTTTATGTTTGATGTGGCAGGGACTCTGGAGCCGCTCTGCGTGGAGGCTGCGCTTAAGGCGCTCAAGCTGGAAGCTGATGCAGTGGTCAGCATGGGCGGTGAAGACCTTATCGTCTATTCATTGGATAAGGGCAAGATAATCAACAATTTTTCCGGGAATAAGTGCGCCTCCGGCACCGGGGAGTTCCTCAAGCAGCAGCTTGCTCGCATGGACATGCGTCTGGAAGACATTGAGAAGGTGTCTGACAGCGCAAAAGTGTATGCGCTTTCCACGCGCTGTTCGGTTTTCATGAAGAGCGACTGCACACATAGGCTCAACAAGCGTGAGGCCACAAAAGATGACATAGTCCTTTCTCTTTCTGATGTGATGGCAGTAAAGGTCATAGACTTTTTGAAACGCGCTAGGGTAAGTTCCGGCAGGGTAGTGCTGACCGGCGGCATCACCCTGAACCGCCACATAGTGCGCTTTATCAGGGAGAAAGCGCCGAATATTGAATTTATTATCCCCGAAACCGCGCCGGTTTTTGAAGCCCTTGGCGCGGCAGTGCTTGCGCCGCAATCGGGAAGTCCTTTGCCTTCGGTGGAGAGACTCCTTAAAACTAATGAGATACGTTTTGGCGCTTTGGGCGCGTTAAAGGATTGGACAGCAAAAGTAAAAACCTTTGACAAGTCCGGCGGCAAAGTGCGGGCAGGCCGCAAGTACATCCTTGGGGTTGACGGCGGCTCAACCACCACCAAAGCCTGCCTTGTCGATATCGAAACCGACGAGATCGCAGCTAGCCATTACGGCAGGACCCACGGCGATCCGGTAAAGGCCCTAAAAGAGTGCCTTTCTATCATTCAAGAAAAAATAGTTGCGGACACGGGCAGCAAAGACATAGACATACGTTTAGTGTCAACCACCGGTTCGAGCCGCGAGATACTCGGCGTATTCCTTGAAACCCCCGGCGTATATAACGAAATAATTGCGCACTCGGTAGGAACCACCTACTTTGACCATGACGTAGAGACCATATTTGAGATCGGCGGCCAGGATGCAAAATACGTTTTGCTCAAGAACGGCGTGCCAATTGATTACGCGATGAATGAGGCCTGCTCGGCAGGAACCGGCTCCTTCCTTGAAGAAAGCGCGTCCGGCGATCTTTCGATACATAGCCCCAAAGACATAGGACCCATTGCACTTAACGCAAACGCCCCTCTCAAATTCGGGGAGCACTGTTC
>JAIRUO010000017.1 GCA_031254385.1 Treponema sp.
AAAGTCCTTCCGCCTAATAAGCAGGGGCGCAATTCCTGGTTTTTTACCCTGGTTTCGCGTTACACTGTTGAAGAAGACTTTGCCGCTCGCCGCCAGCAGTTTTTGGCGGAGCAGGGGTACAAATATTCCATACAGCACTGGAATCCCGACGAGCTTAAGTATTCTGGCCTGGAAATAATGAAAACCCAAGGAACAGATCCATGAAAATAAATCCTTACCGTTTCCGCAAGGTTGAAGAATGGAAATCCGCGCTCATGCTTTTGCCGGATACATCCTTCTTTGACCTTCTGCGGAGTATTTTTGGCAACATCAAAACGCCGTTTAACAAACAACGGCTCATGGAGGATCTTTATATCTTCCTTTCCAGGGATGATATACGAAACACCATTTCTGCTTATATTGATGAAGAAGATCAAAAAATAATTGCCGCCGTTTCGTTACTCGAAGATCCCCCGCCAGAAGAACTGGAAGATTTTTTCAGGGGCAGCATGAGTTTAGCCGTTTTGCGTAATCAGTTGAATAATCTGGAAGAAAGGCTAATCCTTTACCGCTTTAAGGATGAACCAAAAAATTCCCGTGAACCAAGCATACGGAGGTTTGCCCTTAACCCTGTTCTGGAACCCATCTTGGCTCCCCTTGCCGCCGAATGGGGGCTTTTGTTTCCTTCGGAGATTTTGCCTTCCGGCGGTAGCGAAAATTTAACAACCATAGATGACAGAACGCTTGCCGCCCTCTTTGCATTTATTTCCGGGGAGGAGGAATTTTATAAAGCCCTTGGAATCCGCAAAAAAGTTATTGAGCAGGCAAAACGGCTATTTCCAGATATAGACCTTGAAGCCATTACAGGCTCTTTACGCCAGCTTGGGCTTTTTACCCTTCAGGGAGAAAAACTTATTCTCATGGAAAAGAGAATTCGGGATTTTGCCAATCTTTCTTCCTTAGAAAGGCGGGAATATTGGGCTACAGGCTTCTATTATAATATGATACCAAATGCGCCTGAGTATTCCCGAAGCCATATCCACCATATTGCCGCAATGATACATAGGCTTGGCAACGCTTTGGATCCAGAAAAACAATATCCTGAAATGTTCTTTCACCGCTGTTTGATGCTTTTTGAAAAAGAAAGCTCCCGCAGTGTATGGGGCTGGCAGTTTGAAAAAATAGAGCGGAAAATTATCATAAATGCCATGGAGATGACAGGGATATTAAAAAGAACAGGCACAGGAAATTCACTAGGTACATTTTGGAAAATCATTCCGTTGTCAGTCGCAGAAAATTCAGGGCCAGCGATTGCAATGGACTCGTCTTTTTCGTTTGTTTTATATCCCGGAATTTCCTTTGCGGACGCAATGAGCCTGTCGGCCTTTTGTTCTGTAAAAGAAGATTCTCCTTTCACTTTTGAACTTTCACGCGCATCGGTGGTAAGGGGCTTTGACCGGGGCATAAGCGCAGAAACCATGACAAAGGTCTTTAAGGATCTGACAGATAACCGCATTGACGAAAGCCTGGAATGGACCTTAAAGGACTGGGAATCCCGTTACGCAGCGGTTTCTCTTAACGAAGGGTTGATCTTGGGTCTTTCTGAAGATAGGCAATATTTGGCAGAAACAAGACCCATTGCTTCACTTATCAGCAAAACTCTGGGGCCAGGACTTTACCTGCTTTCTGGAGAGAGGCAAGAAATTGTCGCGGCCCTTCAAAAAGCTGGGGTTGACATTATCGCACAGCCGAATGTGCAGGACACAGAATTTGAAGGAAGGGGGACCTTTGCTTCTCTGGGAGGCATCAGAAAAGAAGCGTTCGATTTCAACAGTACATCATCTTTGTCTTCATCATCCAAACCCATACAGGAAAAATTCAAAGAGCACTTAAAAAAGCTGACACTGCCCAAAGCGGAAATAGACGAGTTATCTGCCAGGATAGAACGCCGCCTTATACTGACAAATAACCAGCTTGAAAAAGCCTCGATTAAATTCGAGAAGCTGGAAGCCAGGGGCATTGATTACCAGGGAAAGACAGCCATTGAGAAACAGGCAATAGCGGACGGTTCTATGCTAGAAGTTACCTGGCCTAATCCTGAAACAGGTATTAGCGTCAACATTGGCTATCCAGAAGCCCTTGAAAAGAAAGAAGGGGAAAGCTATTTGATACTAAAAAGTGATTCTGATCTGCTTCGTATACCCCTTAGCAAAATAAGTTTATTAAAGCGCCTAAAACAATCAATTTTTGGAGCTTGACCAATAGGAGGGAGAACCTTATGCCATTATTGCCATTTTCGACATCACCCGCACAAACCGAAGCGAGCCATGCAAAGCTTGCGGTGCTTATTGATGCGGACAATACCCAGCCTGCCATTATCGAAGGGCTATTAAATGAAATCGCAAAATACGGTATAGCCAGCATCAAACGTATTTATGGGGACTGGACCAGCAACAATCTGCGTTCCTGGAAAGACAAACTTCTAGAACATGCCATCCAGCCCATACAGCAGTTTTCGTATACAGTGGGGAAGAACGCCACTGACTCCGCCATGATCATTGATGCTATGGATATTCTTTACAGCGAAAAACTTGACGGTTTCTGCATAGTCTCCAGCGATTCTGATTTTACTCGCCTGGCCGCCAGGCTTCGGGAAAGCGGCCGCATGGTATATGGCTTTGGCGAAAAGAAAACTCCGCGGGCCTTTGTTTCTGTCTGCGATAAATTCATCTATACCGAAATACTCAAAGATAATCAGGCGGAAGAAGAAAGCGATGAAGACGAAACAAAGCCTGTGTCGAAAAACCGCAAAGACATTAAGAGCGACCGAAAACTCATAAAGCTACTTAGGGACGCGGTAGAAGACATTGCCGATGAATCAGGCTGGGCTTATTTGGCCCAGATAGGGCAGAACATTAACAAGCGATCCAGCGAATTTGACCCGCGCAACTACGGCTACAAAAAACTAGGCGACATGTTCCGCGCCATTCCCCAGTTTGAAAGGGAGGAAAGGCC
>JAIRUO010000048.1 GCA_031254385.1 Treponema sp.
TTTTCTGTGGGGGGGACTTCTCCCGCCCAGCCCCCTGAATCAAGCACAATCCCCCGTATGCCCTTGTCTGCTACAAGGATGTTTGCCCCGCCGCCAAGGAAAAAAACCGGTATGCCCTCAGCACGGGCTGTTGCAAGCAGCGCTGCGGCAAATGCGGGGAAGCCTTCGCCTGAAGGCTTAACCCAAAAGTCAGCGAGTCCGCCAGTTTTAAATGTGCAATGGGCCGCCATTGGCTCATTGCAGCGAATTTCCAGATCGCAAGGAGCCTTTTCCCGGCAAGATTCGACTATGTTAATAATTTCTCCTGATGTTACCATTCTTTCCCTTCCGAATCCTTATTCTATATTCCTCATTCCTCATTCCTCATTTCTTCACAGCCTTGGGTCAACTGGCTCGCTTTCAAGGGCCAGTATGCCGAATACACATTCATGCACGCGGTGGAGCGGCTCGTATCCGGTGAATCGCTCCAGCGCCTCCATACCCAGGGCAAATTCATTCAGCGCAAGGTTGCGCTTTCTCCCTAGGCCCCGTTTTTTTAGCCTTTCCAGATTACCGCTTAACAGGTATTCAGGGCCATAGATGATCCGCAGATATTCAACGCCCCGACACTTGACGGCGGGCTGCAGGATTTCACCGCCTTTTAAACTAATAAAATCAAAGGGCTTGACTACCATGCCCTCGCCGCCTACGTTCCTGTCGCTTCGCCTTTCATTGCGCTCCCTGCAAATTCTTTCGGGGGTATCCAGCACAATGGCGACGGCGAGGCAATCTTGCTCTTTGGCAAGGCGTATTACGGAACTACGGGCATGCTTTTGTACGTTCGTTGCGTCAATAACCGTCAACAACCCAAGATCAAGTCGCTTGTTTGCCACATAGTACAGTGCGTCAAAAGCCTGGGGAGTAACCTGCTGGTTGTTTTCATCGTTAGAGACAAGGCCGCGGAAGTAATCGGAGGAAAGTACTTCGGTCGGTTTAAAATGGGCTCTGGCAAAAGTTGATTTGCCGCATCCGGACACGCCTACCAATGCTACAACGGCGGTTTCAGGAATTTCTATCCGCATAGGGTAAATACCCCCATCTGGGTTGGAGCGCCTAGCGTTTCATCAGAATCGCCGATTTCGGAGAATCGCACAGTATAGCGGTTTTTTTCGGCTGCTTTGAGCGCCCACTGGTGAAATTCTGTCCGTGTCCACTCAAAACGGTGATCGCTGTGCCGTAGATCGCTTTCAGCAAGATTTTCATACTTTATATTGTATTCCTTGTTAGGCGTAACTTTGTTCAGCATCGCGGGCTCGCCCCTGCAAGGCAGCATGGTAATAACAGCCTCCAAGTCCAAAGGGGAATCGGACAGTTCCTGGTGGGCATCAGCCCGGCCTGTCATTGCTGTTCCAAACACCTTTGAAATTGCAACGCTTAAGAAAGACGATGAAACATAGGGCCGGTCATTAACATAGTCAAACAGCCCGCCTCCCCCAGAATCCGCCTTGCCCCGTGCAAGGTCTATTGGGTCTATATCCAAAAGCATTGCCGCAGTGGTACGTTCATTGGACAGTTCGGGGTAAAATACATACGCATTGCCGTAGCTCAGCTCAAACATTTGAGGACGTTGCGGATTTTTATGGAGCAGATACCCAAGATCGCTCGTGTTATGCCCGGTATAGGTTATGGTTAAAAGCATACATTTGTCCCGAATACCTATATTAATGGTTTAAAAAATAAATTCAAGCCATAAGGAAGAATTGTTGGCTGGCATGTCAGGTAAATAGGCAAGCTTGGCAATAATCGTGTATAATGGCTAAAATAAACCAAAGGAGAATACAATGGAAAATGCTAATGGAAAGATGCTCAAAGATTTTACAGATGATTTCATAAAGAGGGCCATAGAGTATAAAGATAGGGATTACGATGAGGTAATAAAGGAATTGGACGAAGCGATAAAGAAATTCCCCTCCGATACCTTATCGTTGGCATTACGTGGTTTTTATTTAGGAATCGTTGGAAACAGCAATGACGAAATTCGTGACTATACTGAGGCAATACGGCTTGAGCCTGAAAATGTGTCGTTATACTCGCTACGAAGCATTGCGTATAATGATAAAGAAGAATACGACAAGGCTCTTACGGACGCAAATGAAGCAATTCGCCTTGATCCGGAAGGCTCCGAGTATTATGATTCCCGTGCAACTGCCCGTAAAGGTAAAAAAGATTATAACGGTGCGCTTGAGGACTACAACAAGGCAATTGAACTTGATAGTTCCAATGGAGAAGCCTTCTGCAATCGCGGCGATTTGTTTAGAAAATTGGGTAACCTCGATGCTGCTTTAAAGGACTTTTCCAGGGCAATACAGCTTGTCCCGGATGACGCTGATAATTATTTTTATCGCGGTATGCTCTATGTGGAGAAGGAGAAATGGGAAGCTGCCATCAGCGATTTTGATGATGCGATACAGTTTGATCCTGATGACGTTGCTTATTATTTCTGGCGCGGCATGGCATATATGCGAGAAGAAAAAAGAGAAGCCGCCATTAGCAATTTTGACAAGGCGATACAGCTTGATCCGGATTTCGCCGAAGCTTATTTTTTTCGCGGCGGAGTTCACATGGAGGAAGAAAGATGGGAAACTGCTATTGGCGATTTTGACAAGGCAATTGGGATAGATTCTGCCATTGCCGATTATTTTGTCTGCCGGAGCAACGCATGGTATGGAATCGGCAATACCAAAGCTGCAAAGGCGGATTACAAAAAGGCCCTGAAATTGAACCCTGATCTGGAAAAATCCGACAAGGACTTATTCTGGTATAAGCCGTGATTGTCTGCGAAGGGTCCATACCCCGCCCTTTAGGGCCGAGGTTGTTGTTTCTATAATTTTCTCATAATAGATTAATTATCTTCATTTACATATGCACGAAATGTCAAAATAGTATCATCATCATTATAGGCAAACGTAATGATCCATCTGAATTAATTGCCCTGTCCTGCCATATAGACTCAAATAATTTTCCATGATTCTTTTTCTGGCAATTGGATGAATGAATCATAAGGAAAACAACTAATATTTGATAAGGGTAGAGTAATTCCTTCAATAAAACATAGTTTCCATTTATCTTTAATTATTTCAAAATGAAGAATGAACATTGAGAAATGGAAAAATAGCTATCTTCTCATTGTTCTCTGTTCATTGTTTATTTTATCTGCTATACTCTTAATCAAGGAGAACTCTATGCCGCAAGCACAAACCATGACCCTTGATGAAAAACTTGCCTTGTCGAATAAGGCTTGTATATTAAGGCAAGCCGGAGATGAAGAAGGGTATGACCGCCTTATGCGGAGGCTGAATTTGGTCAGGATTGGCTTAGTCGATAGCATTTATAAAGCAGTAATAAACTCTTTGCTACTTGCTCTTTGCCCATTTCTCATTTCTCACTTTTCATTTCTCATTCGCCTTAACCCTCACCAACAACTCCGTCCTGTTCTGTATTCCCAATTTGGC
>JAIRUO010000068.1 GCA_031254385.1 Treponema sp.
TCGCATCGATAACCGTAGACTTGCCTGAGCCATTGTCACCGGCGAGGAGGCAGCGGTTGCCTATCTCAATTACCGTGTCATCAAAGTTGTGCCAGTTGACGAGCCGGATGCGTTCAAGGGTTATCATTACTCTTCCTCCGCTGGAGCGTCTGCGTCTCTGTCAGCATTGCCCTTGTTTCCCAAGGTGGCAAGGGCTTCGTCCAAAGCACTGCGGTCTATTGAGAGAGGTATGCTAGGGTAAAGCTGGATTATCGCCTCCGGTTCGGAGTAGTCCTGAGATTCAATGGACACAAGCTTGCAGGAAGAAAGCCGGGTCAGTACTTTGATGAGCGCGGTCTTTTTGATCTCCTCCCCGGTCATGGCGTTGTATTTGTCCTGAAAATCCCTGACAGTCAATATGGGAAATTTTGTTAGCGTTACTTCAATTCTTTTTTCCTCATAGAGGAGGCGGAGGACAAGAACCGCGCAAATTTCATCTTTGGTAAAATACAGTCGAGTGTTTCCCGGACCACGGAAGGCGATGACACCGAGGCTCTCGTCCCGTACCAGAATTGCGTTCATGCAGGAAAACCATGCCTCAAAAAGCGCGATATTGCGAATGGTAAAATCGTAAAGATCGCGCTCCTTTTCAATGCCCCGGATGATAAATGTTTTTGAAGTGAGGGTTTGCACTGCCGTCTTGAAGCGCTCAAACTCATCGCTTGAGAGATCACGTATCAGGACAAGGGCGTCAAGATCCTGATTCATGCTCTGCCTCTGTTAACGCCCTGCGGAACCGTATGTCGGGAACCACATAGTCCGCAGCATGAACCGAACCTTCATCATCTTCTTCTATATTATACCCGAAATTACTGCGAGAATCTCCGTAAAGCAGGGCATAGACAAAGCGGATGTAGGATTCTTCATCATTGATGAGTTCTGCCGGGATTAATATCTTTTCCGTACCGCCCTGTTCGTCTAACCACATATTGATACGCTTAAGAGAAAGTCGCCGCCGCATCTGTTCCAGAAATTCATTCTCCCTTTTTTCCAGGGCCTCAAGATCAGCCTTCGCCACAACGGCGTTAAACCCACCTTCGTCCCGCTGACGGCGGTAAGCCACGGTAGAAGGCGAAAAGAAGCTGACGCGGAAAAGGCCGTGGGCAATGTGGGCGCGAGCTTCATTATTGCCGCCGTGGATGGCTTTTATGAGCGTCCCGATTTTCCCCGCAACGGTACTGTCCGGTTCAATGTACGCCTTGATGATCTCTGTACTGGAACGTGAATAGGCCGCATTACGGCGGTCGATTTCGTCCTCTAACGGATCTACGGAGCGAAGATCGTCCCGGATTTCTTCCAGCATGAATTTCAGCTTTTCCCGACATTCCTCACGGCTGGTCTGGAGTATGCGCATATATTTGGCCGCGCTTTCGTTAAGCCATTCTTCGTCACGGAGCAGTTCTGCCACTTGTTTAAAAATACTCTGGCGATAGCGGGAAACATTGTCCGAAGTCTTAAGCCGCTTGTATGCCTTATCCAGCACTTCCCCAGCATACAGATTGTAATGTTCGTGTAACGCCAAAGACGCTTTTGAGCGTATCGCCTCTGCGTTAAGTTTGTCGTAATAACCCTTGATGCTCTGAGACAAAACCTTGAGGGAGTCAATGAGCGATCGGGCCTCCTCATGCGCCCTGAGTACCGCGTGATGGCCGTCTTTTTTTATGGTTTCACCGCATAGCAGCGAATAGACCGTAACGACATGGCTCTCGTATTCTGTTTTAAGGCCGCCGTCCACATCGGCCAGGGCTTTCATAAAGGGCTTACCCCAGGCCGTAATGTTGATGACCTTGGTGAAATCCGCCAGTGTCTCCTCGCCTAGCCAGCCTGCATTGATGAGCCGCCTTAAGAAATGACTCGCAAGTGATCGCTCGTCAAAAGGGCGGCTTTCGGGTGTGCGGTTCTCCGTTTCTGCGCTTGGGGCCTCAGAGGAATACTCAAAGTCCAATTCGCCCATAGAGACTACTTTATTGCTATTAGTAGACGGTTCATCTGCTGACATATCACCGGAAGCAGTCTCCGTTTCTTCCGCTAAAGTATCCCTGTGTAGGGCCAGGTAGTTCATAAATTCACGAACCACCAGTTCCCGATCTAGACCGCGTGTGTTTTCCTGAAAGAGCCGGTAGTAAAGTACCATAAGGGCAGCGTAATGTTCCCTGTTTACGCTTGCAAGGAGAGAAAAAAAATTAACAGGCAGAACTGAAAAAACCCCGGCAGGCATTTATCAACGGTATGTAAAGGGGGTTTATTTGTCAAGGTGGTGGGAGGGGGTACCATAATGCTATAGGTTTTTTCGCTTATTTATGATATAATTTCCTTTATGGACACCGTGATTCACAACCAAATCGTCAATTTCATCTGGGGTATAGCCGATGACTGCCTTCGGGATGTATATGTCAGGGGGAAGTACCGTAATGTCATACTCCCAATGACAGTAATCCGCCGTCTTGACGCTGTCCTTGAACCCACCAAGGAGAAGGTTCTTGAAATGAAGAAGAACCTCGACAAAAATAAAATTTCCAATCAGACCTCCGCTCTCTGTTCGGCTGCCGGTCAAGCCTTTTGTAATTCTTCTCTCTTCAATCTCCGCGACCTTACCGCCCGTTCCACTCAAGCAAAACTCAGAACCGATTTCAACGCCTATCTTAACGGCTTCTCGTCTAATGTTCAGGAAATCCTTCTTAAATTTAAATTTCGGGATGAAATCCCTACCATGCTGGAAGCTGATATACTTGGTGCTGTAGTTGAAAAGTTTGTCTCTCCCAAAATCAACTTGAGCCCCAATCCAGTCCTTGACGAGAAGGGTAAAAAAATCATGTCCGGCCTCGACAATCATTCAATGGGAACTATTTTTGAAGAACTAATACGAATGTTCAACGAAGAAAATAACGAGGAAGCCGGGGAACATTTTACCCCTCGCGATGTCGTTGAACTCATGGCAGACCTTATCTTTACTCCGATTGCCGACAAAATCCTTGACAGTACCTATTCCTGCTATGACGGTGCTTGCGGCTCAGGCGGTATGCTGACAGTAGCGGAAAAACGCTTGGTGGATCTTGCTGCCAAAAAGAAAAAGAAAGTTTCTATTCGCCTTTTTGGTCAGGAAATACAGGGTGAAACCTACGCCATAGCCAAAGCCGATCTTCTCTTAAAAGGGGAAGGCGCACAATCGGATAATATTTCTTTTGGTTCCACTCTGTCTAACGATAACAATTCTTCCCGTGAATTCGATTTTATGCTTTCCAATCCTCCTTATGGCAAATCATGGAAGGTAGATGCCGATAAAATGGGCGGTAAAAAAGGTATCATCGATAGCCGCTTTATTATCCCTTTTGAAGGAGACGGTGAGTTCAACATGATACCCCGCTCTTCGGACGGCCAGCTTCTTTTTCTTTTGAACAATGTGTCTAAAATGAAAAAAGACACTCCCACAGGAAGCCGTATTGCCGAAGTCCACAACGGTTCTTCCCTCTTTACCGGCGATGCGGGGCAGGGCGAAAGCAACGCCCGCCGCTACATGATAGAGAAAGACCTTGTAGAAGCCGTTATCGCCCTGCCGGAAAAGATGTTTTACAATACCGGCATTGCCACTTTTATCTGGATACTCTCCAACAAAAAAGAAAAAAAGCGCAAAGGTAAAATACAATTAATAGACGCCACTTCCATAAAAACGCCGCTCCGCAAAAATTTGGGCGACAAGAACTGCGAACTATCTGCCAAAGATCGCAAAAAAATTCTCGATCTGTATTTGAAGTTTGAAGAAAATGAATATAGCCGTATATTCAATCTGAATGAATTCGCCTATTGGAAAATAACAGTCTGCCAACCCATGTATGATGAGACGGGCAAAATCCTAAAAGATAAGAAAGATAATCCTCAGGCTGATTCCGAATTGACTGATACCGAACAGATACCTTTTACTTACGAGGGCGGTATAGAAACCTTTTTCGAGAAAGAGGTAAAACCCTATACCAAAAACGCATGGATAGATGAAAGGCAAACCAAAATCGGCTATGAAATCAGTTTTACCAAGTATTTCTATAAGCCTATAGAACTGCGGCCACTTGAAGAAATTACCGCAGATATAAAAGCCCTTGAAACGGAAACCAAGGGGCTGTTGGAAAAGATAATTGGGGATTGAGGAAAAAGTATGTTGGAAGGATATAAGGAGTATAAAGAGATACCAGAATTTTGGCTTCCTTTAATACCAAGGAATTGGGACAGCATAAAAATAAAGCATATTTTTAAGGAACGTGTTAAAAAAGGCTATCCCGAAAAACCTTTATTGGCGGCAACACAAAATATGGGTGTTGTTCCTAAAGATGTATACGGCAATAGAACCGTTGAAGCCCTAAAAGATTTGCATCTATTAAAATTAGTCAAGGTAGGTGATTTTGTAATTAGCTTGCGTTCTTTTCAAGGCGGTATAGAATATGCTTATTATGAGGGTATTATAAGCCCTGCTTATACAGTAATGATACCGGATAATAACAATCCTCATTTCTTTCGATATCTTTTTAAGTCTGTAAGATTTGTTGAATTATTACAGAATTGTGTAACAGGTATTCGCGAAGGACAAAATATAGACTATTCTAAATTACGAGATCATTTTGTACCAATTCCACCCCATCCTGAACAAGACCAAATTGTCCGTTACCTTGACTGGAAAGTTTCGCAAATTGACAATTTTTTTAGACTGACATATGGGAAGGCTAGTATAGACCCAAAAATATTCGTGAGCTACCCCAAATCTTTATTATCATTACTTCAGGAATACCGTACCCGTTTAATCTCTAATGTCATTACTGGGAAAGTGAATGTACAGGGTATTAAAGTGCCAGAATTTAAAAATATTGAATATCAAAACACTTATGATTCAGATGAAGAGGCAGAATAATGGATAGTAATGCTGAAAATAAAGTGCAATTTGTTTCTCGATCTGAATTTTACAGACAAATGCGACCAGAATTTTTCTCAGATTCAGAAAATATTGCAGATATTATTTTACCCAGAGAAGTTCTTGCGTTTGAAATTGAAAAGATTAGTACCAACCAAAAACAAGACCTTTTTGAAACTCTTTGTAGAAGATTGGCTGAAAGATTAATTTGTCCAAACTTAATACCACAGGTTGGTCCTACTGGTGGCGGAGATGGCAAAACTGATTCTGAAACTTATTCTGTCTCAAAACTCATTTCTGAAAGATGGTATATTCCGCGAGATGGCTGGAAGAACGATGAAAAATGGGCTTTTGCTTTTAGTGCAAAAAAAGACTGGAAAGCAAAAATAGAATCTGATATAAAGAAGATAATTGATACAAATAGGGGCTATACAAAATTCTTTTTTATAAGTAATCAAAAAATTTCAAGTAAGAAAAAAAAAGATGAACAAGGTTCATTAATCAAGGAATATGGGATTGATGTTACCATTTTTGATGCTGAATGGATCATTGAGAATATTTATAGAAAGAACCTTATTGAACTTACAGCTGAAACATTGAATATGTCTGATGTTTATAAAGGACGGAAGAAACGCTTGGGTAAAAATGATACTACAAGATTGGCTGAAGTAGAAGAAATTGAAAGAAAAATAGGAGATTGCCAATATTATTCACATGGCGATATACAATTGATCCATGATGCGATACGTTGTGCTGTTCTTTCGAGAATGCTTGAGTTGCCGCGAGATGAAGTTGAAGCAAAATTTGTAAGAGCGGAGCGATTGTGTAATGAATACAGTGTAAAAGGCTTATTGACTAAAATAATATATCAAAAAGCATGGACATATATAAATTATTATGACGATTATCCTAATTTTATTAGCGAAACAATAAAACTAAAAGAACTCATTAATGAAAAATCAACAAGTATCGAAATAGAGTGGATATTAAATTTGTTTAATATATACCGCTCCATTCATCATTCTAAATCAGATGATATACCAAACAGGGATATTATTTATAATGATTTTGAAAAGTATATAATTAATATTTTATCTTTGCGTTTACAAAAACAAGAAATGCCATGTTCTGCTTTAGTTGCAGAAACATACCTTGCTTTAATTGATTTAGTTCGCGTAGGGTATACACATGAGGATCCTTCAGCCTTGCTAAAGAATCTGTCAGAAATTATTTCAAAAAGCAAAAAATATATAGAATATCCATTTGAGCCTATTTGTCAAATTATAACAGAATTGGGATATATATTTGCAGATAACGCAGAATATGATATACTCATTGAAAATATAGTAAATATTTCAAGTCTGCGTGAATCTGAAATAAACTCTGGCATAATCTATTTTAATCGTGGAATACAGAAATTTAGAGCTAATAAATTCAAAGAAAGTATAGTTTATTTGGGCAGAGCAGTATTCAGATTGGCAAAAGAAGAAACCTCTGACAATATGATTTTTGCATTAACTATACTAGCAGAGAGTTATAAGGAATTAGCATTGCCTTGGGCATCTTATAATTGTCTAATAACAGCAGCATCATTGGAACTGAAGAAGTTGTCTGAAGAAAATAAAATAACACAACAGTTTCTATCTATAATTAAATCAATACTCTCAACAGAAATATTATTAGGGCGTCTTCCAAATATTTTTTTCTGGCATAGGTTATTTTTAACATTATATCAACAATATGGAGATAAAACAAGTGATATTCCCGATAATATTATGTTAGATGGTTGTTTAGCTGTAAGATTATTACATATTGATCAAAAAGAAAATAATTTAAAATATTTACCACATATCCTAGAGAGTCAAGGACTTCTGGTTTCTAGTGCTGCTGTTTTATATTTATTAGGGTATGAAGATGAAATTATAGAACATTATTCATATTTAGGTTTTAAAAACAATCTGGAACTTGGAGTTTTTTTTCAGAAATCTTATTCTCAGCCACTAATTGAACAAGTTTACTCTCAAACAGATTTCCAAAATTCTGATCTTCTTGCATTAAAAACTATCATTATTGGTTGTGAAGTACAATTTGAGTTTGTCAAAAACAAAAGGATGTTTTTTCTTGTGGAAACAATCCTTGTTTTAATAGAAAGCATATTAGCGACTTCTGTTGGAAAAATATTCCCACATATAAAAAACGTCATTATTAGTGTTATTGAGGATAATAGTATTGATTATTTCTTGCAAACAAAAGATACGGAAACAAACAGGCTGACATTAAAAGTAAATCCAAATAATATTTCTACCGGAGATCATAATTTAAAAGTCAGGTCTTTCTTAACTTTTTTCTCATTCATCCTTGCAAATTACTTTTATACGGATAATATCAAAAATTTTATTGATAATATTTTCAGTAAAGAAAATCTTAATGAACGTTTAGCTGTTGCTTTTAACCATGAGCAACTATCGTCGGACTGCATGGGAAACAATACAAAAATATTTTTCGATGACTGGAAAGATGATAGAGTTATTTATGAAAATAAAAGACCATCACCTATTATTTTTCCTGAGAATATAACAAAAAATTCACAAAGTATTGCCCTTGATAAGGAGACATTTGAAAATGTACCGCATAATAAATTTGAAATTCATTCAATAATAGATGATAGTCTTTGGAATAAAGCAACTTGGAAAGCAACTGGTGTTGCTGCGCTACCAGAAGAAGGAATACTTGGTCTTGCCTTGATTTTTGATAATTTTGATGCTGGGAGAAAAATATTTGATGAATGGAATAAACTAATAGGAAAAATTGATAAAGAGGAATTAATTGATATCACTGTAATTAAAGGAATTGATAAACATAATCCCTATTGGTACAGAGTCGTTGTTACGGCAAATCAAGAAAAAATAATAATTAATAAAGATAAGTTTCTTATACTGAAATTAAGAGTTAATGAAATGGAGGCTAAAGACCATGGTAATTTGACTATCTTTGAAAACGCTTTTCAAATTCTAAAAAGGTATATTCTTTTCCCTTCATCTACGAAGGGGTTGCTTCCTGAACACTTAAAATATGGGATCGTAAAGACCAAAATAACAATGATAAACGCATGGCAGATTGGGATAAATGACCCATATCAAGCTGCAATACATGATACAGATGAACCGATTTTACCCGAAGGTATAGATAATGTTCCAATACTTTCTTTACTGAAACAAATGAAAGAGAAAAAGAAGGGGTATTCAAATGACAGAATATAGTGTTGTTTATATACATAGTTTCTGTAATAGTGAAATTATAGTTTCAGTTGAATATAATTTTCAAATTTACTCAAATAAGGTTCAGAAGGAGAACTAAATGCCGATAATACGCCCAATAACAGACCTTGAAACAAGCTTGTCTGAAATTACCAAAACCGTACATGAAACGGATGAGCCTGTCTTTTTAACCAATAATGGTTATGGCGATATGGTAGTCATGAGCATGGAAAACTGGGAAGAAATGAACTTTGAAAACGAGATTTACCAGAAACTGGTAGAGGCTCAAGCCGAAGCTTATTCAAATCCCAAACGTCTTTCTCATGATGAGGTTTTTGGTCCCCTTCGCCAAAAGATTGCCGATTATAAGGGATCTTCAGAAAATGCCTGAGATAAAGTATCTGCCCTCTTTTCAGCAGGAACTCAATGCTATAGTGGATTATATCACTTTTACTCTGGAAGCACCCCGAGCTGCTTCCAATCTGCTGGATGAACTTGAGAAATCAATCAATAATCTTAGGGTTTTCCCGCTTGCCCATAGGTTGTATCGTCCTATAAAACCGATCCAGACTGAATACCGTGTCTTGACAGTAAAAAATTATCTTGTTTTTTATGTTGTTCTTGAAGAAACCATAGAAATTCATCGTATAATCTACAAAAAGAGGAATCTATCTCAATTGATAAAATAAACTAAAGGAACTGAAAATGCCCACCAATACCAAAGAATCTGGTCTTGAAGAACTAATCGTAAACTCCCTTGTGCAAGACAATGGTTATCAACAAGGCGCTAATGAAGACTATAACCGCGATTATGCCATAGATGAAACCCGCCTTTTCCGCTTTCTCAATAATACTCAAAAAATTGAAATGGCAAATATTAAACTTTCCTTTAAAGAATCTGGTAAAGCTTATGATCTTGTAAAACAAAAAATCCTTGATATACTTCGGGCTGAGATTACCAAGCGTGGAGTTATTGACGTTCTCCGTAACGGAATAAAACTTTATCCATCAAGCTTAACGCTGTTCTATCCCACTCCCTCTGAAAGGAACGAGCAGGCAAAGAAGGATTTTGAACAGAATATCTGGAGTGTTACCAGACAGCTTAGGTATTCAAATGATAAGACCCGTCGCGCCCTTGATTTTGTAATCTTCATAAATGGGTTGCCGATCTTTACAGCCGAACTGAAAAACCGCTCGACAAAACAGAATGTCGAGGATGCGGTCAAGCAATATAAAGTAGACCGTAACCCCAAAGAATTGATTTTTCATTTCAAGCGCTGTGCCGCCCATTTTGCCATAGATGATGAAGAAATACAGTTTTGTGCCAAACTTGAAGGTAATGATTCATGGTTCCTGCCTTTCAATAAAGGTTATAATGATGGGGCGGGAAACCCTCCCAATCCACAAGGTCTTGCTACGGATTATTTCTGGAAAGATATTCTCAAGAAGAATGAGCTTGCCAATATAATTGAAAACTATGCCCAGGTTATTAAAGAAAAAAATCCGCAAACCGGAAAGATTACTGAAAGACAAATATTCCCCCGTTTTCATCAATGGGCTGTTGTTAAATCACTCCTTGCTGAGGTAAAAGAAGAAGGCATTGGACAGCGGTATCTTGTTCAGCATAGCGCCGGAAGCGGCAAATCAAACTCCATAGCGTGGCTTGCCCATCAATTGGTTGATCTTGAAAAAGACAATAAGCTAGTGGTCGATTCAATTCTGGTAGTAACCGACCGCCGCAATCTCGACCGCCAGATTCGGGATACAATTAAATCATTTACATCTGTTTCTAATACTATTGCTCCTGCTGAACATTCCAGAGACTTACGGGATGCCATAGAAGCCGGCAAAAAAATAATCATTACAACCATTCATAAATTCCCCTATATTTTTGAGGATATGGGAACCGCACATAAAGGCCGTCGTTTTGCTATCATCATAGATGAAGCGCATTCCAGTCAAAGCGGTAATATGTCCGCCAAAATGAATGCTGTTCTGTCAACTACGGTTTTTTCTGATGATGACGATAGCGAAGACATCATAAATAAACTAATAGAGAGTCGCAAACTCCTGCCAAATGCCAGTTATTTTGCCTTTACTGCAACTCCAAAAAATAAAACGCTTGAACTATTTGGTACACCATATACAGAAGACGGCAAAATAAAACGCAGACCTTTCCATAATTATTCCATGAAACAGGCAATAGAAGAAGGCTTTATACTTGATGTTCTTAAAAATTACACTACATACCAAAGTTATTATCATTTGATAAAAACAATTGAAGAAGATCCTTTATTTGACAAAGGCAAGGCGCGAAAACGGCTCCGTAAATATGTTGAGGTCAGTCCTGAAGCTATTTTCAAAAAAGCTGAAATAATAGTAGAACACTTCCATGAAAATGTCCGTTTTCGTATCGACAAACAGGCTCGCGCAATGGTTGTAACCGGAGGTATAAAAAAGGCCGTTGAATATTTTGATGCCATTTCAAAATGTCTTTTAAAACGCAAAAGCCCATATAAAGCAATTATCGCCTTTACTGGCGATACTGAACATACAGATACATCAACTAAAAATAAAAGCATGGTATCAGAGGCCGATCTTAACAGGTTTCCAAGCAATCAAATTGAAAGTACTTTCAGGGCAGAACCATACCGTTTCCTGATCTGCGCTGACAAGTTCCAGACCGGTTATGATGAACCTCTTTTGCATACCATGTATGTGGATAAAATTCTTGATGATATAAAAGCAGTACAGACTCTCTCTCGCCTGAATCGTGCTTATAGAAACAAAAATGATACTTTTGTTCTTGACTTTGCCAATAAAGCCGATGATATAAAAGAAGCCTTCTCTCGTTATTACAAAACCACACTTCTATCTGATGAAACCGACCGTAACAAATTATATGAGTTTATTGCTAACATGGAGAAATATGAAGTCTATTTCCAACAAGATATTGATAGTGTTGTTAATTATTTTCTTAACAACTCTCCCCGTACAAAGATAGACCCAATCCTTGATATTTGTGCCGAGCATTACAAATCTCTTGAAGAAGATGAACAAGTCGAATTCAAAGCCAGTGCAAAAGATTTTGTCCGCCTCTATAATTTTCTTGGAGCTATTCTTTCCTATGGTATGCCTGATTGGGAAAAACTTTCAATTTTTTTGACCCTTCTGCTACCAAAGTTACCTGCACCAAAAGAAAATGATGACACAAAAGAATTGCTTAAATATATCGAGCTTGAGAGCTATCGTGCACAAAAAAGAGAAACCACAGACATTCTTCTTAACGATGTAAATTATGAACTTTCTCCAATAAACATAGCCGATCAGGTTTCCCCCGGTGAAGCGGATAAAGATTATCTGTCCCGTATCCTTGATGATTTCCATAAACAATGGGGTGATCTAAACTGGCAGGACGAGGATAATGTTAAGGCAACTATTAAGCAGGTTCAGTTAACCGTCTCAAAGGACGAAAAGTATCAGAACGCCATGAAAAACGCTGATCGCGAAAGCGCTAAGGATGAAGGCAAAGACGCTACCGAGCGGGCCATGCAGTCCTTTATGACCGACAGTATGGAACTCTATAAACAGTATGCCGATAACCTTTCATTCCGCTTATGGCTTATCGACTTCATATTCAACGGAACTTATAAGCGGTAATAAGCCCCATGCATTTTAGCACTATTCACGCCGAATTCAACAATTTCTGCATCACTACCCTGGCAGCTTCGTAATCACTCATGAGCACAGCATTCTTTATTCGGTCAAATTCTTCAATAAAAGCATCATTCGAATTTAGTGCATCAAGGGCCTTTATCCCCTCATCTATGGCCGGGAAATCCATCTCGTCAAAAGCTGCTGTCATTTTTTCTAAAACAGATGGCAATCCAGACGGGATCCCTACGCTCTTATTTTGTTTCTTTGTCGGGAAAGCTTCCGTAATGCCTGACTTCAAAGTATCAAGTCCTTCCAATAAGAACGGCAGCTTTATAGCGCAGAAGGCAGAGTCCTCCTTGGTGGCAGCGGACTCAAGTTCCAGTGCCATATTGGATAGTTCAGATGCGCCTATGTTGGCCAGTGAGCTTTTCATGCTATGCACTGCAATGGAAAAATTGCGCATATCATCAGCCGCCAAATAATCTTTCATTGTTTTTGCGCTGTTTTCAATTTCTGTTATCATTAACTTAAGCGATCTTTTGTAAACTTCACGCTGGCCTGCAACTCTTTCCAGCCCTGTTTGTACGGAAAGCCCGTCAATTCGTTCTATTTTTTTCCAGAAATCCCCATCTGCATTGGCGTCCGATCTGCTTACAGGAGCCGTTCCGTCCATAATACCAACGCGTTTCGCTATCTTCTCTGCAGGAATCCAATTTTCCAGCATCTGTATCAGAGCTGCTTTAATAATAGGTTTAGCCAAAAAGTCATTCATGCCCGCAGCAAGGAACATATCTTTTATTCCTTCAATGACATTTGCGGTAAGCGCGATAATAGGTACATTTTCGCCCATTTTGCGAAGTATTTTCGTGGCTTCCACGCCGTCTATATCCGGCATCATATGATCCATAAACACAAGGTCATATTGATTTGCGCGAACCATATCTATTGCCTCTTCGCCGGAGCTTGCCCTATCCGCTGTTATTTCATATTGCTGTAAAAGTCCGCATGCGACATTCAGGTTGATTGAATTGTCGTCAACCACCAATACCTTTGCGTCAGGTGCATATATAGCGTGTTCATTACCGCCGATATAAGAAATCAAGGATTCATCGCCAAGAACTTTTGGAATTATGATGCGGAAGATTGTACCCTGGCCGTACAAACTTTCCATTGTTATCTGCCCGCCCATCATTTCAACCAATGATTTGGAAATAGACAAACCCAATCCGCTCCCTTCTTTAGTACGGTTCCTCTGTGTGTCGAACTGCGTAAAAGTTTCAAAAAGCTTGGGTATATCTTCTGCAAGTATACCCGCGCCTGTATCGCTGATCGAAAATTTAATGTTTTTCTCGGTAACATCTATGGCTAAACGTACATAACCTTCGCTGGTAAATTTAATCGCATTGCCCAGTATATTCAGAAGTATCTGCCTAAGGCGCATATCATCCCCATACAGGCACTTGGGTATTGCGCTCTGCATTATCAGCTTAAATTCTATATTCTTTCCAGCGGCCAGGTATTGCACCATTGAAGAAATATTATCTATCAGCGAGTTAAAATCGTAGTGTATCGGTACAAGAGTCAGTTTACCGGCCTGTATTTTTGACAAATCCAGAATATCATTAATGATATTTAACAGCCCTATCGCAGATAGCCTGATATCTTCTACGCAGCGGAGCTGGCGTTTATCCAGATTAGTCGGAATCAATAATTCCGACATTCCCAAAATGGCGTTCATAGGCGTGCGAATTTCATGCGACATTTTGGCCAGAAATTGGGACTTTGCCTCATTTGCCTCTTCTGCGCTTTCTTTTGCCGTTTCTGCTTCCCTGGCTACAACCAGCAATTCGCGGGTACGCTCCACCACGCGGTTTTCCACTGTACTCACGTACTCTTTCAAAGTAGTAACCATTCTCATCAGCGCACGCTGCAAAACAACAATTTCGTTGTTTTCGTCAGACTTTCTGGGTAATATAGCCTCGCTAAATTCAGCGTCAAGGTTGCCGATTGAAATTTGCGTGGCGGTCTCTGTAAGCACCCTGATGGGTTTCACAATATTATTCGTATTTACATAAATAATAATAACTATTAAAATAAGGCAGGCCATACATGCAGCCGCAATCAGCCATGTGATCCCATAAGCGTCTTTGTATAGAATATCGATTGGTGTACCAAAATACAAATATAAAGTATATTTCTCTGCCCCAATATCGATTTCAAGCGGGTACATGGATACAAGGGATTTCCTCTTGGTAAACGGTGACATGATTTCATCAGAATATATTATTTTTTGTTCCGTTGCGTTACGCAGAATATCAAAATCTTCAAAATAAAAGTCCTTCAAATTTTGTGCAATATTTTCGTTGACCGTGGCATGAAGAATTGTCATATCCTGGCTCAGAAGCATCAGCGTAAATACCGGGGTCTCCTCAAAAACCTCTGCAAGATTAAATATACCTTCATAAGTAATATCCACGCCGCAAATCCCGATTGTTTTACCGTTTGATATAATGGGAACGCTGATGGTTCCGGTATATATTGGCCCTTCTCCGGTGCCATAATCATAAGGACCTACATAATCAAAATACGGTTTTCCTGTTGTTAGCGGAACATGATACCATGGTGAAACTATAGCAGCTTCCAGTTCTTCTTCAGAATTATAATCTTCTATATCCAGAAGAACCCCGTTGCTTCTTATGTAATCCTTGGTATAATGCCTGTCTTCGTAGTATATGCCCTCCATAAAAATAAACCATGCGCAGTAGACATTTGGACTTAAATCAATCATCGTGAACAGGGTTTTGTCTGCTGTCGCTTTTGCCTCGTCCGAAGGATGGTCAAGCGATGCAAGCGTTTGTTGAGTAAAATCAAGCAGGCCAGTTATATAGTCAAAACTCTTTTTTACTGAGTATGTAATGTACTTTGCGTGATCCGCATCCTTATTCTTAGCAGTATTTATGCTGCTTGCAAGCAGAATATTTACCACCAGGACTATTATGAGACAGAAAACAGCAGAAACAGCACACAGGGTTGTAAGCAGTACCTTGCGGGTAGTGGACATCCTTTGATGTTTTTGTTTACCCATTTTTCAGAGCCTCGCTTACTTCCTTTATTTGAAGAGACAGTTTTAAAAATAGATCGACCAGCTCTGGGTCAAACTGTGAGCCACGCCCATCGGAAATTATCTTCATGGCTTCTTCATGCGAAAAAGCGCCTTTATACGGACGTTTTGAAACCAGCGCGTCATACACATCTGCAAGGGACATCATACGCGCCTGCAGCGGAATCTCGCTGCCCTTCAAGCGATCAGGATAGCCTTTTCCATCCCATCTTTCATGATGGCAGTATGAAAGTGTTTTCGCATAATCAAGGAAAGTCTGGGTCGGCACCTTTTCTTGCAGGCTTTCGAGCAGCATTTTACCGTAAACCGCATGCTGCTTCATATAGCCAAACTCTTCTTCGGTGAGTTTTGACCTTTTAAGCAGAATTTCATCAGGAATTCTTATTTTGCCTACATCGTGAAGAAGGGCCGACTTAAAGAACGCTTCTTTATCCCAGGCGGTTACCTCGGTAGTGTACTGATCCGTTTCTTCCATTGCGTTGAGCATTATTTGCAAATATTTCTGCACACGCTCCACATGCTGGCCGGTTTCTTCGTCCCTGAATTCAACCATCTCTGCGGCCCAGGTAATAATCGCATTCTGAAGCTGAACCAAATCATTTGTTCTTTCTTGAACCATTGCGACAAGGTTATCATTAAACTCGCGAAGTTCGTTCTTTTGGGACTGCAGAAGTAAATGCAGCTCTATTCTTTTTAGCAGGAGCGGTGGCGAAAAAGGCTTTGTTATGTAGTCCACCGCCCCAAGGGAAAGGCCCTTTAGCTCATCTTCTGCATCAATTTTTCCTGTCAGAAATATTACAGGTATATCCGCAGTTTCTGGATTTGCCTTTAATTCTTTTAACGCGTCATAGCCGCTCATGCCGGGCATTTCCACGTCAAGCAGTATTAAATCTGGCCTGACTTTTTTCAGCATGAACAGGAGTTTATCCCCTGACGGCAACGTAACTACGGTATACATGTCTTGTAAAGCATTTTTCCCGGTATTCAGGTTTACAATGTTGTCGTCTACCAGAAAAATGCACTTTGTACGAGCTTCCATAATACCTACTTAAACGTAACCATTACCGTCTTGATTTCAAAAGCCCTAAAGCTCAGGGGCAGATCACTGCCAGAGTAGCGCAAGGGTTTTGGGTTGCCTTCCTGCAGGTCCGTAACAAGGGCCTGGGCTATGCCCTTGTTAAAATGGAGCTCGGTTTTAGTTCTGCCGCCCAGACTCTCATACAGCCTGATTACGATGGTCTTCTTCTTGCTGGCTTCCGGGCCTTTTATGGTTTCCGCAATGACAGCATCGCCGTCAAGGCTAAAGAGAGAATATTCAGGTTTGCCTTTTGTTGCGGCGGCTGGCTTCTGGCTTATTTCCAGCGCAGGGCCTTCATTCAACTCATAACCCTTGCGTATAACGCCGGAACTGCCAAAGGGCCCGTTAAAGGGAACCAGCGAATAAGTAAAGCGCTGTTCGCCTATATCAGCTTCTTCGTCTGGCGCAGTTGGGGAACGGAGCAGGGTCAGCCTCATGCTTCCGCCTGATACATCATGGCCGTACTTGCAGTCATTAAGCAGTGCGAGTCCTCCTCCTTCTTCTTCCATGGAAATCCATTTATGCGCACAGACTTCAAACTTGGCGCGGTCTTGCAACAGGTTCTTATGGGTGTTCCGAAGCAGATGACCGTACTGAACTTCGCAGCGTACCTGGGCTGCGTCAAAGGCAGTATCAAATCCAACTTTTAAAAGCTGATGTTTTTCTTTCCAGTCAACCTTTGTAACAAAATCGATGCGTCTATCCGCAGCATAAAAGATTAGGTCCTGAACCAGAGTTGATTTTTCCGCGATGGCGTATTTGCGCCGGAGTATAAAACAGACCTGGCCGTCGCCTGCAAGTTCCGAGGAAAGGAGCCTTACTTCTTCTTTAAGGTATTTGGTCCAGTCCGAGTCTATATCCCAAGCTGCCCAAGCTACGGGCAGATCCTGGGCGCTCACAAAATTATTAAAACTGCCGCCCGGAGCAACAAGCTCCCGTTTGGCCTTTCTGTCCATCAAACTGGAAATCCTGCCGGCTTTGTCAAACTTTATTTTATAGAACGGCGTTTTTAGGGATTTGTTCTTCTCATAGACAAAGGGAGAAGCCTTGTCAAAGCCTTCCACAGACCCGGCTTCTTTTGCGCTTAAAGCGCTAAAACGGGACCAGCCCAGACTGGGAAGCCGGGGAGCAAAAACCGCGGTTTCTTTTCCGTCCAGGTCTTTGTAATACTGAACGGGATAAATACCCGTGGGGGTCTTCTGACTCCTTTTGAGTGGGGATGCGGCAATACCGCCTGCCGCTTTTAGGGCGCCGGCTTTTTCAAATGACGAAGCTTCTACAAACACCGGATCGCTGCGTTCCCAGGAAAGGGAATTGAACGCCACAATACCGCCGCCAATTTCAGAGGCAGCCTTTTTCCGTACCGAAGAAGAAATTGCCGCTGCCGCTACCGCAACTTCTTTATGGCTTAAGTCCGCTTCATCATAAACCCTTTTAATAGAAGAACCTGGAATAATATCGTGAAATTGCAGGGTAAGGAGGGTCTTCCAGTTCTTTAGGAGGATATCCTTTGGATATTGAGCCCAGCCTTCAAGACTGGCAACCGCGCTTAGCCATTCGGCATTGCGTAGGGCAAATTCATTCTTGCGGTTATTACGTTTGGTTTTTGCCTGGGTAGTGTAGGTACCCCGATGAAGTTCCAGGTAAAGCTCTCCCCGCCATTCCGGCCATTGCGTTTCTTTGCCGAATATTTTATCCAGGGCTTCGCTTACCTTGCGCCATGACGCTTTTGGTGCGCCTTCGAGGTTTTCCAGGCGGCGGGCCATTTCCAGGTCTCCACGGGCTGTTCCGCCGCCGCCATCGCCTTCGCCTATGGGTTTGATAGAACCTGACTGAAGTTCCTTATGCTGAATTTTATTCCAGGCTTCAATAAGGTCTGCTGGAAGCACCCGACCATTATAACCAGTTCTCCATGAGGTAATAAAATGTGTTTTTACAGCGCTGCCGTCCAGCCCTTTCCAGATAAAAGTATCGTAGGGGAAGCGGGTAGTATCGTTCCAGTTAATCTTGCTGGTAACAAAATACTTGATCCCGCAGCCCGCTAGAATCTGGGGCAGGGCAGCGGCGTAACCGAACACATCGGGAAGCCAGAGTGTATCGCTTTCATAATTCAGCATTTCTCTTGTGGCCTGCTTGCCTACAAGGAACTGCCTTACCAGGGACTCGCCGCCAGTTATATTGCAGTCTGCCTCCACCCACATGCCGCCGTTAGGCTCCCAATTTCCTTTTTTGTAGGCCTCTTTTACAGCCTCAAATATTTCAGGGTAATTTTCTTTTATCCCTTCCAGTTGCGCTGGCTGTGACTGTATAAAAACAAACTCTGGGTATTCTTCTGCCAGGCGGGCCATGTTGATAAAGGTACGGGCCACCTTGCGCTCGGTTTCGCCTATGTGCCAGAGCCAGGCATGGTCAATGTGGGCATGCCCTATTAGGGGCATCTCAGGAGCCGTGGACCCGTTTTTGGCCTTTAGCAGAGGCGCTATGCGTTTTCGCGCTTCTGCGGCTTGCTTTTCCAGGGCTGCGCCGGAAGAAGAAAAAGGTATTTCCATAAGCGCTTCGTAAAGGCCCCTGATTATCCTGGCCTTGCGCAGTGAATTCTCATCCAAATTTTTTGCCAGTTCAAAAAGGCAATGTACATCATAGTAAAGACCGTAGATGGACTCCACCCGCTCTACCAGAGTACCGCCCACAAAGGTATTGGGATAATCGTTAAGGTGGCGGCCCAGGGTAAGAATTACCTTGCGGTCATCGAAAGGATGGCTGCCGGGGTAATAATGGCCGCAGTAAGATTCAATATGTAGGGTATGGCTTTTGCCATCCGCTTTTAGTTTGATTTTCTTATGCCCCAGATTAAAAGCCCCAACAGGTTTTTCGTCAATAAAAACAAGGGAATCTGTGTTTGGGATGACCTTAAGGTAGAGAGGGGCGCTACTCTTTGACGGGACCGAAAATTTAGACCGAAACCAGGCGCAGTGCCAGGGCTTGCCGTATTGATACGGGCTAGGTATCTTCTTCCATGAAGCTTGAGCCGGCGGCTTGCGGAAAGCCTTGTCGGTTTCAAAAAACTCAAATTCCAGAGCCGACAGTTCCTTGTAACGGTTCGGTTTCAAAAAACGAAGGTATTGAACAATGCGTTGTTCTGCCTTGGGAATTAACATGTATCCATACTCCTTAAATTGTGCATACAAAAATTTCAGTATACAGTTTTTAGTTTTTCATGATATATTAAATCACGATGAATATCAACTTTTATTCGCTCGGCGGCGCCGAGGAAGTAACAGG